>JAFOZN010000133.1 GCA_017391185.1 Alistipes sp.
AACGAACAATTTAGACCAACAGAGAGTATCTCTGCGTGTGAAATGGAGCTTAGGAAGGCCTCTATGCTCTGTCCCGCAAGCATACGCCCCGCAGCATCGGCAAGCGTGATGGAGAGCATGATGGGGAGTCGTTTGCCCATCTTCTCAAAGACCTCCCGTGCTGAATCCAAAGCGGCTTTTACGTTGAGTGTATCGAAGATGGTCTCCATCAAGAGTAAATCTACGCCACCCTCTACCAGAGCCTCTATTTGCTCGGTATATGCCTCCTTCAGAGCGTTGAAATCGACTGCTCTGAGGGCTGGATTCTCCATGTCGGGAGAGAGAGATGCGGTTTTGCCCGTAGGGCCTATCGACCCCGCCACAAAACGAGGTTTGTCGGGGGTGATAAGACTCATGTGGTCGGCCTCGATGCGAGCTATGCGCGCAGCCGCGAGGTTAATCTCGCGGATATATTTCGTAGTCTTATAATCGGCCTGAGATATGGCTTGGGAATTGAATGTGCAGGTCTCGATGATGTCGGCTCCCGCCTCAAGATACTCTCTGTGTATCTGAGCGATGATCTCAGGGCGGGTCAGCGTGAGCAGATCGTTGTTTCCTTCGAGCTTTACCGAATGATCGGCAAAAATCTCCCCACGAAAATCTTCCTCATGCAGGTTTTGACGCTGAATCATCGTACCCATAGCACCATCCAAAACCATGATGCGCTGAGATAATATTTCTCTAATATCTGCCATCTTTTTAAGTTTAATATACCGCCTTGGCTATCTGCTCGATGCTGGCCGTAGCGTTCATAGAGTAGAAATGTATGCTGGGGACACCTGCCGCTTTAAGCTCTTTGGCCTGCATGATTCCCCACTCTACGCCCAAGGCCTTCACTTTGTCGTTGGAGTCGCAACGGCGTAGCTCCTCGCTCAGTTCTACGGGAAGGTCTATGTGGAATGTTTTAGGTAGCAGAGCCTGTTGTGTAAGCGAGGTGAGAGGTTTAAGTCCAGGGATAATAGGAACTCTAATACCCGCCTTGCGACAACGCTCCACGAAGGAGAAGTAGTGGCGGTTGTCGAAAAACATCTGTGTGACGATGTATTTGGCTCCAGCGTCTATCTTTGCTTTGAGATACTCTATGTCGGTCTCTATATTCATCGCCTCCTCGTGCTTTTCGGGGTAGCCTGCCACGCCAAACGTAAAGCCATCGGCCAAAGGTTCATACTCCTTGTCATCGAGCATCAATCCGCGATTGAAATCCTCGACCTGTCGGCAAAGCTCTACGGCATGGGTGTGCCCATCAGCCATAGGGATAAATCTATTCTCACCCTTAGCTCTATCGCCACGCAGAACAAGCAGGTCGGTGATGCCGAGATATGAGAGGTCGATAAGCTCGTTTTCCAACTCCGCACGGCTAAATCCGCTACATATCACATGAGGTACAGTGGGTATGCCGTAGCGACCTTTCAGGGCTGCAGCTATAGCTACCGTACCAGGGCGTGTGCGCTCGTTGGTGCGTTGGAAAACTCCCTGAGAGATCTCGCGATAGACCACCTCGGTGCGATGAGTCGTGATATTGATATAGGCTGGTGAAAATTCCACCAAACGATCTATGGCTTTATATACTTGCTCAATGCCCTTGCCTCTCAATGGAGGTAAAACCTCGAATGAGAAGGCTGTTGGGTGTGAGGATGAAAGAAATTCTGCGACACTCTTCATATATTCGTTCTTTAGAAGATTATATCCGCAAAAATACGACTTTTTTATATAGTGTAGATTGTATTGGCACAAAAATGATTAATTATTTGTATCTTTGACGTATCAAGAGAGTGCAAAGCAATAATTTATGGTTAAGAGACTTTTTGATAAATACATAGTCAAGGCGTTGAGCCATATGGCGTTGGGCTTGTTTTGCTCGCTCATCATGGGGCTTATTGTGGGGCAGATTGCCAAAATCCCTGGGTTGGAGTTTCTGACATTTGTTGCCGAAGCTCTTTCGGCCTCTTCGCCACTTGTCGGTGCGTGTATAGGTTTGGCTATTGCCATGGGTTTGGGTGTAGCGCAGTTGGTTGCAATATCTTCGGCTGTGGTCGGTGCGTTGGGTTATCAATTTGGCGGGCCCGTGGGAGCTTATTTGGCTGTCATTGTCGGTGCTGAGTTGGGTGAACTTATCTCCAAACGCACTGCGGTGGATATTATCCTTACACCGATGCTCACCATCGTGGCAGGAGCTCTTTTTGCCCGATATTGCTGCTCGCCGATTAACGATTTTATGCTCTATTTGGGTCAGCTGATTAACCATGCTACGCAGCTGAGCCCTTTTGTGATGGGTGTTGTGGTTTCGGTTGTAGTGGGATGTGCGCTTACTCTGCCTATTAGTTCTGTGGCTTTGTGCGTGATGCTCAATATCGATGGTTTGGCGGCAGGAGCAGCTACGGTGGGGTGCTGCGCTCAGATGGTGGGTTTTGCCGTAATCAGCTATTCGGATAATGGCGTAGGAGGTTTGATCTCGCAAGGTTTGGGTACTTCCATGTTGCAGATTGGTAATATTGCGCGCAAACCGATAATATGGTTGGCTCCGACACTTACATCAGCTATTCTTGGTCCTATATCTACCCTTTGGCTTGGCATGACAAACAATGCTTTGGGAGCAGGTATGGGTACGGCAGGTTTGGTCGGGCCGCTTGCCACATATGCTACGATGAGTGGTCAGATGCCAAGCGGGGTGCTCGCGGCGGAGATAGTTGTGCTCTATTTTGTTGCGCCAGCCATTATAAGCCTGCTCATAGATAGATTTATGCGTTATATGGGATGGGTTAAGCGTGGCGACATGAAATTATAGTGGAGTGAGAGTATGAGCAGAATAGAGTACGAAAAACGTGTTGTGCGGGTGATGATAGGTATCTATTGTAGGGCTCATCATCACTCAGAAAAGGGGTTGTGTCGAGAGTGCGAGGAGCTTGCTGCCTATTATGAGAGACGTGTGGAGCGTTGCCCTTTGGGAGAAGAGAAACTCTCGTGTAAAGTTTGTACGATCCATTGCTCTGAGCATCTACATCGCCAAAAGATCAGAGAGGTGATGCGATATGCAGGGCCGAGGATGATTTACTCTCATCCTCTGATGGCATTCAGGCACTTATATTATGAAATGATAAAACCTTGGTTTATAAGTAAATAAACTATAAAAACTATGAAAAACCTAAAATTTTTATTTAAACCATTCCTTGCCCTCATGGCGATGATTCTTTCTGTGGGCATAGTTTCTGCCCAGCAACGTGATACACGCGTAAGAGAGTATCTTTCGCCCAAACGTATAGTATGGATGAATGCCGCGGAGCAGATCCAAGGCTCGGAACACCTATTGCGTGAGGGTACAGGACAGACAGATCTTACGAACAAGTATATCTGCCGTATGACCAGCACTCAGGAGGCATTGCCAAGCATCTTGTTGGATTTTGGGGAGGAACTTCATGGCGGATTGCAGATTGTTACGGGTATGCCAGGTGATCATACCCCTATCAGAGTGAGAGTGCGTTTTGGCGAATCGGTAAGCGAGGCTATGAGCGAAGTGGGCGAAAAGGGAGCTACCAACGACCACGCCATGCGCGATATGGAGATTCAGTTGCCTTGGTTGGGCGTGGCTGAGATAGGAAATTCGGGCTATCGTTTTGTCCGCATTGATATGTTGGATGCCGATAGAGACCTACATCTAAAAGAGGTACGTGCAATCTCTATCTATCGTGATATCAAGTATCGAGGAGAGTTTAAGTCAAGTGATGAGCGACTTAATAAGATCTGGCAGGTGGGAGCTCGTACCGTGCATCTCAATATGCAGGAGTATTTGTGGGATGGTATCAAGCGTGACCGCTTGGTATGGATTGGAGATATGCATCCAGAGGTTACCACCATCACCAACGTATTCGGAGCCAATGAGGTTGTTCCCAAGAGTCTGGATTTGGCGCGTGATACGACAGATTTGCCTGCGTGGATGAGTGGTATTAGTTCATACTCTATCTGGTGGCTGCTCATTCATCGTGATTGGTATTACTATACGGGCGACAAAGCATATCTTGAGCAGCAGAAGACCTATATGACGGCTCTGCTCAAGCAACTACTCAGTAAGGTTGATGCAGAGGGTATAGAGTGCTTGGATGGTAATCGTTTCTTGGATTGGCCATCGAATGCTAATCCTGTGGCGATTCATGCAGGATTGCAAGCTTTGATGGTGATGGCTATGGATGCAGGTGCGGAGCTTGCTGGGATTTTGGGTGATCAGCAGCTCTCGAAGGATTGCCAAGCAATGTACGAGAAGATGAAGGCTGCAGCTCCTAAGGTAAGTAAACTCTACTTCGAGCAGGGTAAAGCTCCACATGAGCCTGGAACAAAGCAAGGCGCAGCTCTGTTGGTTTTGGCAGACCTGATGGATCCAGTGAAGGCAGATAAGGAGATTTTGTCGGTGTCAGGGGCGCGAGGATTCTCTACTTTCTATGGATATTATATGCTTCAGGCTATGGCCAAGGCGGGTAATTATAGTGGTGCTATGCAGATTATCCGTGATTTCTGGGGTGCAATGCTCGATTTGGGAGCTACATCGTTCTGGGAGGATTTCAATGTCGATTGGTTGCCTAATGCAGCACCGATTGATGAGATTGTGCCAGAGGGTAAAAAGGATATTCACGGCGATTATGGAGCCTATTGTTATGTAGGTTTCCGTCATAGCCTTTGTCATGGTTGGGCTTCGGGCCCTACGTCATGGCTCACAGAGCATGTCTTGGGTGTGAAGGTCATTGAACCAGCATGTCGAGTGGTGAGAATTAGGCCTCATCTTGGCGATTTGGATTGGGTAGAGGGTAAATTCCCTACTCCATACGGTGATATAGAGATTTCGCATCGCAAGGGTGCTGATGGAAAGATTATCTCTAAGATTAAAGCACCTAAGGGTGTGAAGGTCGTGAGCCGATAACAGATTTACAAAGATAGTATTATAAAAATTCCGTCTAAAATCTATTTAGACGGAATTTTTTATCTTAATCGGTTGAGTATATAGTGCCTACGGGCAATAAGTAGAAAGAGCATAACGCCCATCACGTTTACCACCCATGCTCCCCAGAAGGCAGCCGTATAGCCCATATATTCAGCTATTGCACCACCTATCAGGATACCAAGTCCCATACCGATATCCCATGAAACAAGGAGCGTAGAGTTGGCAGTACCTCGTTGCTCGTGTGAGGCGAGGTTTATGAACATATTTTGGAATGCAGGGAACATATGTCCGTTGCCCAGACCTATGATAAGAGCTGCGCCGTAGAATCCCCAAGGGCTATGTACTGCGGCAAAAAGCAGGTATCCAAAGAGTGAAACGACTACTCCGAAAGAGGCATTCTCCACGATTCTCCCCTTACGCAGAGAGCGACTTCCCACCAAGCGCGAGAGAATCAATCCTATGGAAAGGATCATAAAAAAGAGTCCTGTTCCACTTGTTATGCCCAACTCTTGCTTGCCATAGATGGCGATATATGTGGCCAACACTCCGTAAGAGAAAGAGTAACAGCACATCGCCATACCGAGCCACTTGCCCTTGAGCAGAATAAATCTGTCGAGCGAGATTGGAGGGCGTTTCTTGGTTTCTCGTTTGGGAAGTTTGAGCGTGCAACAGAGTCCAAAACCCATTGCCGATATGAGTAACGAGAGTGCAAACAAGAGTTCATAGCTTTGGCACGCCTCGTAGATAAGTATGGCTATGGTGGGACCTATAGCGGTGGCTATGTTGTTGCTCAGTCCATAATAACCAATGCCTTCGCTACGGCGTGACGCAGGTAAGACATCTATCGCAACTGTGCTATTTGCTACTGTGACCGCTCCGAACGGGATTCCATGTAGCGTACGGATGATGGCGAAGAGTAATATCGTGCCAGCTACCACGTATCCAGCAAATAATACGCTGAATATGATATAACTAATCAGGAGTACAGCCTTGCGCGGAAAACTATCCACCAGATAACCGCTGAAAGGACGCATCAACAGTGCCATCAGCGTGTAGCCCGATAGTACAAGACCTATGAGATCTTTATCGGCATGGAATGTCTCTGCCATATATATTGGCAGGAGGGGCGTGAGTAGCATGAAGGAGAAGAATATCATGAAGTTTGATATCCAGACCTTGATATAATTACTATTCCAAAGACTCTCCATCCTTAATTGAATCTAAAAAGACTCGCAAACCGAGGCTTGCGAGTCTCTTAATATATTTTATAAATAATCTCTTAGCTAAGGCCTACAATCTCGCCATTAACATAGTCAATATTGTTCGCCTGTGGTAGCTTAGGAAGGCCCGGCATACGCAAAATATCGCCTGCAATGGCTACGATCATCTCCGAACCAGCGTTGATAACAACATCCTTAATCAAGAGGTTGAAATCCTTGGCTACGCCATACTTGGTCTGATCTGCCGAGAATGAGAACTGAGTCTTGGCGATGCAGACAGGGAAGTGTGACATAGAGTGAGTCTCAGCCAACTTAATACGGTTGAGGGCAGGCTTGGCAAATGTTACTGAAGCTGCGCCGTAGATATTCTTGGCAACCTTCTCGATCTTGGTCTGCAATGAATCCTCATCTTCGTATGTGAACTGCAACTCTGCGCTTGGATTCTTCTCGATAGTATCGACTACCAACTCAGCCATCTCTACAGCACCTGCGCCACCCTCGGCAAAGGCGTTGTTGATCACAAATGGAGCCTTCAACTCCTCCTGGCAATGCTGCTTCAAGAGAGCCATCTCTTCGTCTGTATCAGTAGCAAAGCGGTTGAATACTACCACTACGCTCTGACCAAATGAACGAAGGTTCTGCACGTGGCGATCCAAATTAGCAAGACCTGTGCGCAAGCCCTCCATATTTGGCTCCTTGATCTGGTCGAGAGCTACGCCACCGTGCATCTTCAAACCCTGAGCAGTAGCTACGATTACTGTAAGATCAGGTCTTAGACCACTCTTACGACAGAGAATATTGTAGAACTTCTCAGCTCCAAGATCTGCGCCGAAGCCAGCCTCGGTGATGGTGTAGTCGCTATGTGCAAGTGCCATCTTGGTCGCAATCTGAGAGTTGCAGCCGTGTGCAATATTGGCAAATGGACCGCCATGGATGATAGCTGGTGTGTTCTCGGTTGTCTGTACCAAGTTAGGCTGGATGGCATCCTTCAAAAGTACCATGATAGAGCCTGCTACGCCCAAATCCTTAACTGTGAATGGCTCACCTGAATAGGTATAACCCAAAAGGATATTCTCAATGCGGCGTCTCAGATCAGCCTCATCTGAGGCAAGGCACAAGATGGCCATAAGCTCCGAAGCTGGAGTGATGTCGAAGCCCGCCTGCTGAGTGATGCCGTTTGTGGCAGGGCCCAAGCCAGTGACGATAGAGCGCAATGAACGGTCGTTTACGTCCAAAACTCTGCGCCAAAGAATCTCCTTGAGTCCGAATCCCTCCTTCTCGTGCTGATAGAGGTAGTTGTCCAGAAGTGCAGAGATCATGTTGTGAGCCGATGTGATGGCGTGGAAGTCGCCTGTAAAATGGAGGTTAATCTTCTCCATAGGCAACACCTGAGCATAACCACCACCTGCTGCGCCACCCTTCATGCCGAAGCATGGGCCGAGCGAAGGCTCGCGCAATGCCACCACAGCGCGCTTGCCAATCTTGTTAAGGCCGAGTGCAAGACCGATAGATACTGTGGTCTTACCGATACCTGCCTTAGTGGCTGTAATAGCGGTCACAAGAATCAATTTACCCTTTGGCTCAGTGATAAGGTTGAGTGGGAGCTTGGCTATGTATTTACCATAATGCTCCAAATCATCAGCCGCAATACCCATCTTGGCTGCTACGTTGTCGATGCGCTCAAGCTCTGTTTCGTGAGCGATTTCGATATCAGTTTTCATGTTGTATATAATTTTTTAAATTTACTTGCGTTACAATGCACAAAGATAGGAAGATAATCCGAATAACTCGTAGTCGGAAGCGATATTTATCTCTTAATTATTAAGTTTTTCGGTTGGCATGCCTGCCTTAACCCACTCATCATAACCCTTGTCAAGGTCAAAGACTTTGTAGCCGTACTCCATAAGTTGTTTGGCGGCGCGTTTGCTGCGTACGCCACCCTTGCAATAGAGTGCGATGGTGCGGTTGCGAGGTAAGAGTCGGTGGGCGTGATAGATAAAATTAGACTTTAGAACATCTATATTGCAATCAGCCTGTGGGATATGTCCTTCATTATACTCCTTTGCAGTACGAACATCGACAAGGATAATCTTCTCGCTCTTAATCTGTTTAGCGAATTGCTCTACATTGTAGCTACGTATTTTCTCTTGTTTTGATTTTGTTTGGGCCTTAACGTTTGTGGAGAAGAATAAGCCTAAAGTCAGTAAGATGAATATATAGTGTTTCATGTTTGTTATCTTTTAGCGTTGGCGGATAGTGTTTTGCCCGATTTGAGCGACACTTTGCAAGATGAAATGGTGTTGCCGAAGGTGTCTTGACTCTTCTCTGTAGGGTAGTGCTTGCCATCTACTTCTATTGTCGCATAATCTCCGATGAAGCCAACTTCCCATGTAAGTTTTAAGGATGTGTTGTTGGTGATTGTTGAGCTTGAGGCATTGTTGTGCTTAAGAGTGATATACCCATCTGCTAGTGGCATATTTTTAACCTCAGCCCAACTCTCAGCGGGCAAGTGTGAGCATGTCGAAATCTTCTTTTGGCTCATCTTTGGATATATACCCATTGCTCCCGAAATGATACCCTCCACTACGCCAAACGATACTTCAGGATACTCTGAACGATTCATTTGAGGAAGTTCTGTGGCGAATTTGTATGCATCTTCATTGTAGCCGTTGCGGTAGAGCAGGGCGGGGAATGCCGAGAGATTCTCAATATTCCATCCAATGCTCAAGATATCGTTGATAGCTGCTCGGCGATGTGTGATATCATTCGAAACTTCAAACCACAAAACAAATGGCACGCCCTCTCCTCTGCGGAAAACCTTATCTACGGTCCAGAATGTGTTGTAGCGAGAGTTCTCGCTATCCCACCATTTCTGCTCGATAATCTGTTTGTACTCCTCTGCACGCTTTTGGTAATCAGTGGCCTTATCAGAGTAGTTGTTGATCTCTGAAATCTGGGCATATGCCTTGTTGGCCGCGTACATCGATGAGAGTAAATCCAAACTCATAGTAATGCCAGGGAAGTTTTCGGCATATGAAGCCAAACCGCGACAACGGTGGAAACTCTTGTTGATATCGAAATTCTGAGCCATGTTCATATTGCGAGGACGGAGGAATGTATTTTCGGGTTGTAACATCCAACGCTCGACATATTCATTGAGACTCTTAGTATAGAAGTTTTGCATTGTGGGGGATTTGATATAATCCGTATCTGCAGTCCACTCATATAGTTTCAAACATGCTTGCGTTACGTCAAAGTTGGCAGGGAGATTGTACCAGAATGTGCTATCATTCTCATAGTCTGCTGGCGCAGGTTTGTTGTAGCGATTAATTTCCCAATAAGAACACCAATCCTTGGCCTCGGTAATGTTCTCTGCAAAGCGCATCATCATATTTTTGTTGTGTGGTTGTAGCCCTAATATGTGTGCGCCGATGGTCTGGTGAGCAACATCTCTCATGCAGAATGCCTCACGATTGGGTAGAGCAGCCTCATACCAATAACCGACAGGATCACTATCGTCATGAGCATAACCGAGAGCCGTTTTGCGAGCCCATTCGTAACTCTTTGCAAGGGTTGTGTCGCTTGATGAGAATAGAGAAATCTCATCGATTGGAACAGGCTCGATCTGATTGCAGGAGATTAGACATAGAGTGAAAAATGATAATGTCGCGCTTAGTTTTTTCATTTTTTATTTGTTTTTTGGTGTTAGATATAGGTTTTACTCTCTTGGAGTTAATACAAAATCATCGGCATCTTCCAATACAGGGAACTTCTCGCGGAATGCCTCCAAAGTGTCCATGTCGATCTGGGCAGTAAGCAAACACTCCTTATCTTCGTTACACTCTGCTAAAGTCTTGCCATAAGGATCTATGATTGCGCTATGTCCAGAATATTGGCAATAGGGATCTTTTCCTACACGATTTACACCTACTACATAACATTGATTCTCGATAGCTCTGGCGTGTAGTAGAGCCTTCCATGCCTCAACGCGTGGTGTGGGCCAACTCGCGACATAAATAGCCATGTCGTAATCTTTGCGGTTGCGAGACCAGACGGGGAAACGCAGATCATAACAGATCGCCAACAAGATGCGTACACCCATATACTCCACCACAACACGCTCCTGCCCTGCTTGGTAGCGGTTGTGCTCACCGCCATAGGTGAAGAGATGATGTTTGTCATATTGGGCATAATCGCCTTCGGGTGTAACGAAATAGAAGCGGTTGTAGAATACTCCCTCCTCTTCGGTGGCGATACTTCCTGCTATGGCAGCTCCCATCTGTTTAGCCTTTTGTTGCATCCATCTGAGCGAAGTACAATCTCTCTCGGCGATGCCCTCAGGTTCGGTGCAGAATCCTGTCGAAAACATCTCAGGCAGGATGTATAGATCCGATATCGGAGCCTCATCTATGGCCTTGTCGGCGCGTTGTAGATTCTCGTTGGGCGATGACCAGAGAATATCTTGTTGAAGGGTGGTGATTTTCATATAAAAATATATTTACGCAAAGATAGGAATTTCATCGTTAATATTAAATAGTATGGAGTAAAATACCGTTTCGGAAGATTTTATTAACTTTGTAGCGGTAGAGCAAGAGGTTGTGGCCTAAATGTTGAAACACATATAGCAAATAGTGTGTGAATATGAGAGTCAAATTGGATAAATCATCGGGATTGATATTGGAGGGTGGTGGAATGCGTGGAGTCTTTACATGCGGAGTGCTGGATAACTTTATGGATAGAGGGATTCGTTTTCCATATACCATAGGTGTGAGTGCGGGTGCGTGTAACGGACTTTCGTATATGTCGAGTCAGCGTGGTAGGGGCAAATTTAGCAATATAGATATGTTGGAGAAATATCACTATATTGGCTTCAAACAACTCTTGACCAAGGGTAATATCATGGATTTCGAACTGTTATTCCACACCTTTCCCGAAAAGATTGTTCCTTATGATTATGAGCGATATGCGCAGATAGAGGAACGATATGAGATGGTCACAACAAGTTGCCTGACGGGCCAAGCGTGTTATTACGAGGAGAAAAACGATCCCAAAAGAATCATAGATATTGTGAAGGCTTCGAGCTCTTTGCCTTTTGTCTGTCCTGTGGCGTATGTTGATGGCGAGCCGATGTTGGATGGCGGTATTGCCGATTCTATACCACTCAGACGAGCCCAAGAGTTGGGATATGATAATAATGTGGTGATCTTGACTCGCAATAAAGGTTATCGAAAACCTGATAAACCTACATCCATACCTCCATTCTTCTATCGCAAATACCCTGCGCTCAAGGAGGCTATACGCCGTAGAAATGCACTCTACAATGAACAGATTTCGTTGGTCGAAGAGTTGGAGGATAAAGGAAAGTTGGTGGTGCTTCGCCCCCAAAAGCCCATTGAGGTGGATCGTATGGAGCGCGATACCCGTAAATTGTTGGATCTCTATGAGGAGGGGTATAATGTAGCGGCCAAAGTGGAGTTTCAAGCGGAGGTTGTATAATAAATTAGGAGTTGATACATCGAATCAACTCCTAATTATATACTCAATACCCTCGTTTAGAAACCGAAGAAACAGTTGATGTATGCCATACATCTATCTTTTATGGCTGCGCCCTTGGCTTGATCGTAGCGGAAGTTTGGCGCAATTTTCACATATCGGCATGGGCGATATTCAACTCCTGCCAGATATGAAGATTCATCTTTGGCGGAGTTCCAACCATCTTTTGACCAGAGGTTGTCATATCTTAGGAAGCCATTTACCTTGTCTGCGATTTTTATTGTCGAGTAGATTGATACTCCATCAAGGTGGTGATTTTTGATGTTGCTCATATTCTCGATGCGGTTATACTCTGCTCCGATGGAGAACTTTTCGCGCTTATATCCGATAAAAGCTGCGTAAATGTTTATGTTTTCCAAACTCTTTTCAGCTCTTTCGTTGATGCTGCCGTATAATCGCATGGTAAGGCCGTTGATGGGTGTGAGAGTAGCACCTATGCCATATTGCAGGCCGCTGTTTTTCTGTATTTTCTTGTATCCCTCACCATTTACAACAATAGCGTCCATCGAGATCCAGTCGGCAAATTTGTAGGATGCCGACAATCCCAAATCTGCACTGCTGGCAAACTTGTAGTAGTCTTGCAAAACCATCTTCATGTAGCGGTAGCCCCAAAAATCCTCCTGAACCTTGAAACTTGTGGTAGAGATCAGTCCGCTGTGGAGTGTGAAATCGCCACTTTTCCATTTTATCTGAGCATTTTTGATGTATGCTATGCGTTGCAGATCGCCAACATCTCTCGATGTGCCAACATCCATCACAGCCTTTATTTCCAGACTCTTGCCAATGGAGTATTGATAGCCCAAATAACTTCTATCCAATTCAAATCCGCGATTCTCGTTCTCTGAGCCAAATCCAGCATGGAAATTACCAAAGACTTGTATGATAGCCTTGCCCTGTGTCTTTTTTGATTCGATCTCTTGCGCTTGCACCATTGTGGCAATACATGCTAAAAATCCCGCTATGATAAATTTTGTTCTCATCCTCACTTTTTCTCTCTGGTTTGATGGTGTAAAGAAATGTAATTAGCTTTCTTAAGAAGTTATAAATTGTAGAGTTCGGTATAATTAGTTTTGGCTAAAATGAAGAGCCTCTCCTACGTTTTTGCAGGATAGGCTCTTGTGGTTAAGGGAAGGGGTGCTACTCCTCTACGATAGTGATAGAAAGGATCAAATCACCTGGTCGGATGTCATCAATCACATCCACACCCTCTACAACCTGACCGAAGCATGTGTGTACTCCGTCCAAGTGCTGAGTATTCTGGCGGTTGTGGCAGATGAAGAACTGAGAACCGCCCGTATCTTTACCTCGGTGAGCCATCGAGAGGACACCACGATCATGGTACTGACGAGGAGCCGAAGTCTCACACTTGATTGTATAGCCCGGTCCACCTGCGCCGTTGCCGATAGGACAACCACCCTGAATCACGAAATCTGGAATTACGCGGTGGAATGTCAAACCATCGTAAAAACGGCTCTCGCTGAGCTTGATAAAATTCTCTACTGTGATAGGAGTCTCATCGGCATAAAGCTCGGCCTTCATGTCTCCTTTCTCGGTTGAAATGATAGCGTATTTCATAAATTTATAAGGTATAATGTTAAATTAAACTCTCGGTTGGAAGCAAAATCTTCGAAAGATACAAATTTTTTGAGAAATGGACACTCTTTGTGAAAATATTTGAGTTCGTGATAAAAATAATTGACTTGGAGTCTTTGTAAATCAAAAAATAAAACTTATATTTGCATCACAATTGCAAACCAAACTATGAAAAAAATTCTTATTGTAGGAGCAGGAGGTCAGATTGGTTCTGAGTTAACCACATATTTGCGTGGTATTTATGGCGAGTCTAATGTTATTGCAGCAGACTTGCGACATAACGAGAAATTGGCTGAGAGTGGTCCTTTCGTGGAGCTAGATGCTTTGGATCGTACCAAGATGGCTTATACTGTACATAAGAATGGTGTTGATACAATTTTTAACCTTGTAGCGTTGTTGTCTGCTACGGGCGAGAAGAATCCACAGCTTGCGTGGAATATCAACATGGGTGCGTTGAACAACTCTTTGGAGGTTGCGCGTGAGTACAATTGTGCATGTTTTACTCCAAGTTCTATCGGTGCTTTCGGTGGTGATTTCCCCCGTGATAATACGCCTCAGGACGTTGTGATGCAGCCAGATACTATGTATGGTGTTTGTAAGGTTGCGGGCGAGATGTTGTCTAACTACTACTATACTCGTTATGGTGTAGATACTCGTTCGGTACGTTTCCCAGGTATTATTTCGAATGTGACTTTGCCTGGTGGAGGTACTACAGACTATGCTGTGGAGATTTACTATGCCGCAGTGAAGGGTGAGAAGTTTACATGTCCAGTACGTGATGTGTATATGGATATGATGTATATGCCTGATGCGTTGCGCGCTATGGTGGAGTTGATGGAGGCAGATCCAGCAAAACTACGTCACCGTAATAGCTTCAATATCGCATCTATGAGCTTTACTCCAGATATCATCTACAATGAGATCCGTAAGCGTATTCCGGATTTCCAGATGACTTATCGCATCGATCCTGTTAAGCAGGGTATCGCCGAGAGTTGGCCAAACTCTTTGGATGATAGTTGCGCACGTGAGGAGTGGGGCTGGAAGCCACAGTGGGATTTGTCATCGATGACAGATGATATGCTGGAGGCTATCCGTAAAAAAGATCTTTAGTCGACAAAGATAATTGTAATAGTTGAGAGGGGTGGGCGTTGTGAAACGTCCACCATTTTTTTTGCTAATTATTGTTGTTGGGTAGTCTGTTATGTCGAGTTGCTGATTGGGCGGAGGGTTCTTGTCCTGTGGGCAAGTTTGCAAGTCTGACCCACCCCCAAACCCCCGCCTCAGGCAGGGGCTTAGGTCGCTTTGCCGAGGAGCAAAGCTCCGAAAGTGGCGCTAATTGAGCGATTATGTAGTCTGGATTTTTAGCCTGCGATGTCGTTTTGCTGATTGGGCGGAGGGTTCTTGTCCTGTGGACAAGTAT
>JAFOZN010000134.1 GCA_017391185.1 Alistipes sp.
GAGATTCCTGAGCCAGCATCTGTAGAGGGAACGCCTCAGATGCTTGTCACATCGCTCGAATACTCTCCATACGTTGGTCGTATCGCTGTGGGTAAGCTCACACGTGGAACGTTGCGCGCAGGTCAAAACGTGACACTCGCCAAGCGTGACGGTCAGACCAAGATCAAGACTCGCATCAAGGAGTTGATGGTATTCGAGGGTCTGGGCAAAAGCAAGGTCGAGGAGGTACATTGCGGTGAGATATGTGCTTTGGTCGGCATCGAGGGCTTCGAAATCGGAGATACCATCTGCGATTTTGAGAATCCAGAACCACTGCCACCTATCGCCATCGATGAGCCTACGATGTCTATGCTCTTTACCATCAACAACTCGCCATTCTTCGGCCGAGATGGTAAATTTGTCACCTCTCGCCACCTCAAAGATCGTCTCGACAGAGAGCTTGAGCGCAATTTGGCTTTGCGCGTAGAGCCTGGCCAAAATGCCGATTCGTTCATTGTCTATGGTCGTGGAGTATTGCACCTCTCGGTATTGGTCGAGACTATGCGCCGCGAGGGTTACGAGTTACAGGTTGGCCAGCCTAAGGTTATCATCAAGGAGATTGACGGCGTAAAGTGCGAGCCTGTTGAGGAGATGACCGTAGATTGCCCTGATGAGTATGCAGGAACAGTTATCGAGCTTGTCACCAAGCGCAAGGGTAATCTCACAAATATGCAATCGGATGGTGAGCGTACACGCCTGGAGTTCCTTGTTCCATCGCGCGGTATCATTGGCTTGCGTTCCAATATGTTGACTGCCACAGCTGGTGAGGCCATCATGACACACCGACTGAAGGACTTTGAGCCTTGGATGGGTGAGATCGAGATGCGTACCAACGGCTCGTTGATTGCATCGGAGACAGGTACAGCATACGCATATTCTATCGACAAGTTGCAGGATCGTGGTCGCTTCTTCATCTCTCCAATGGATGAGGTCTATGCTGGACAGGTTGTAGGTGAGAGCACCCGCATGGGTGATATTACCATTAATGTTACCAAAGCTAAACAGCTCACCAATATGCGTGCTTCGGGAGCAGATGATAAGGCTGTGATTGTACCACCTAAGATCTTTTCTTTGGAGGAGGCATTGGAGTATATCAAGGCAGATGAGTATGTAGAGGTTACACCCAAGTCGATGCGTCTGAGAAAAATCCTCCTCAGTGAGGTTGATCGTAAACGCGCCGCTAAGCAGGAGTAACGCTTCATGTATATGCAAAAAGGATTAGCACCGCAAAGGCTAATCCTTTTTCTTTAGGGTATCGTATGATAATATATGTCTTGTTACGGCAACGGCCAAAAAAGTCAACACGATCTGTACCCACAAATACTCATCCACCACCGATACTATACAAAAGCCTATGGTAAGCCATACCATCGTAATCGAGACCACCTTTACGCGTAGTGGCAATGCGCGATTTTCTCTAAAATTTCTGATGTACGGGCCTAATCGAGGATGATTTATCAACCATGCATATAGCCCAGGCGAACTACGCACAAAAAGCCATGCCGAAAGTAACAAAAATGGTGTTGTAGGCAGCAGTGGCAAAAAGATTCCCACCACTCCCAAGACCAGAGAAACGACTCCCAATATGGCTAAAATGTTTTTCACGGGCACAAAAATAAGAAAACGAGAACAATTTACCAGAGAGATTTACAATTAACGCAAAAAAATTCGTACTTTTGTGCATTATTAAACAATCACAAACAACCGATAATGAAAAAAATAGGTATTGCTTGCGACCACGCAGGCTTCCAGATGAAAGAGCTTTTGGTGGGATACCTCTCTACCAAAGGTTATGATGTTGTTGACTTTGGCTGTCACTCAGAGGAGAGCATCGACTATCCCGATTTCGGACACCCTCTCGCTGAGGCTATCGAGAATGGTGAGTTGGAGCAGGGCGTAGGTCTTTGCGGTTCAGGCGAGGGCATGGCTATGACACTCAACAAGCACCAAGGTATCCGCGCAGGTCTCTGTTGGAATACAGATGTAGCGGCATTGACTCGCCAGCATAACGATGCCAACGTAGTGGTATTGCCAGCACGTTTTATCTCTAATGATGAGGCTATCGCCATTGTAAACACATTCCTCAGCTCGGATTTTGAGGGAGGTCGTCACCAAGGCCGTGTAGAGAAGATCGCCTGCAAGTAATCCCTAACACAAAAACACAAATAATCCTGTCACGCCTCAGCATGACAGGATTATTTATTCCCCCCATAGATCTATTAGAACGAGAACTTCACGCCTGCAAGTCCTTGTGCCGTATTACGATAATAGCAAAGCCACTCATAGATGGTACTACCCGTGAGGTTACGTCCCTCAAGATATACCGCCCAACGGCTGTTGATTCTCCACTGAGCCTCCACGCCGAGCGTAAATGTCGATGGAGTCTTAACGCTCATAAAATCTACGCCATTCTCTGCGAGTGACATCCACTTGATACCTCCCTGATAACCCAGATTTACACCAGCTGAGATTTTTTGTCCCAAGTATCTCAAATCGAGCGAAGTCTTGAAATTTGGGCGGCTATTATAGTGCGAATCATAATTCTCCCAAGCATACACACCCACATTTACCTCAGCCTCAAACCATCCTGCTGGGCGCAACTTCATCTGGCCATCAATACGTAAGCTATGCTCATAGGCACTCGAAAAGAGATAATCAGCCCCTACATTATACCAATAGAAGTGGTTATCCGCCAAGCTCAACTCTGCCGAGAGGTTATAAGAGAATATACCCTTACCCAAATTACCTCCAAAACCAGCTCGCGCCGCATAATAGCTCTCATTGGGCAATGAGGCAATCTGAGAAATAGCCACCTCAGAGACCTTGAAGAATGGATTTTCATACATCAGCGAGCCATAATCGTGACGCTTCAGACCTCCATCCACCTCAACATAAGGTATAAAACCGGGCTTGACATTCTTCCACGTAAGACGCATATATGGGAAGATATTATGAGGACTCTCCTTAGACTCTTTGAGACTATTGTAGTAATAATCGGCTCCAATCAAAAACTCCAAGCGGTTGCGACTAAGACCATATCTTAAACCCGCCATGAAGATATTATCCTTATAACTCTTCAACAAATCGCTACCATACAGACCATCAAACGATGCATGAACCTTAAATATGTGCTTCCCGCCCAACATCTTACCCAAAGCAACATTTGCCTTCATAGCCGAAGAGTTGAGCTTGCCCACGTCCTTGAGCGAAAGACCATCACCAAAGATTCCACCACCGATCTCAACATTGAAATTCCAACGACTCAGATCAGTAAAATCATCACCAAAGCGCAACTTGGCATCCATCTTACCATAACTAATCTTCTCGCCCGTAGTAGGATAACGGTGACGCAACTGCTTATCACCATAGATATCCAACTCCAACATATGGCGACCAACGAAGAGTCCTGCTCGACCACCCAAACGGTTACTCATCTCGGTGGTATGATTCTTAACCTTAGTCACACCATCCAAAGCCATACGGTTGCGATAATCACCCCAATGATTTACATAGGCCATAGCATACCCCTTATCCTTGTTATATGCCGAGATATAAGCATCCACTTCACTTGCAAGTGGTACACCCGCCGCACCACGCACATACAAAAGTGGCGTAGGTGTATAATCCCAATATGTGATTGTCGCTGGCTTGAAATTCTCGGTCAGGAGCGAAGTCTCATACGAGCGTGGAGTGATTGTATAGTCAATATCGGGACGCATCTTCACCGTATCGGTCATATCTGGCATGATCGATAGTTTCTGTGCCGTATTGACACTCGGAGTATAATCCTTGGTAACCTCCACCTGCTTAGCCACCTGAGCCGAAGCGACAAATGGCACAAGGAGCAACAACGCTGAATATATTATCTTCTTCATCTTTAGTTCATTTTACTGATTTTAGACTTAGCGAGTTCGATGATTCCATCATCCGCAGGCGAATATCCATCCACAACACTCTGATATGTTGCGCGAGCCTGGAATCCGTCACCCTTACTCAAATATATATCACCCAAAAGGATAAACGACTTAGCCAACCAATAGTTCTGTGGAGTTTTGGTATCCGAGAAATCGTAAACCATCTTCTCAGCCTTATCGTACTGCTTAGCATTAAACTCCGCCTCTATCAAGCGATAATGGGCCTCAGCTCCCTCGGCGCTCTTTGCCTCTGTAGCCAAAGTCTTGAATACCTTCAAAGCCTCCTCCTGCTTCTGCTGACGCAACAACACCGAAGCCTTGGCATAACGAGCCTTACGGCGAGCCACATCGGTCATTACAGTCATCTTCTCGGCGTCATCGGCCATCTTGAGCAATGCCTCATCATCGGCATACTTAAGCATAGAGGCTACATAACCCGAAGCCGAGCTCTTCTTGAGCTTGGCGTCCGATGTCACATCATAAAGCGAACGATACGCCTTGGCTGCCTCTGCCCAACGCTCCGACTTATAGC
>JAFOZN010000135.1 GCA_017391185.1 Alistipes sp.
AATGAAGGATATTTTGCGTAGTATAGATTCTGAGGGATTGTATCCGCTGAGAATACTCTTTTTTGCAGATATCTCCTCCAACGAGCAATATGTTGCAATGAAAGCTCAGATGCGAGAACTTTGTGAGGCGCATTTTGGTGAGAAGATGCCACTCTTGGCATTGGTGGCTCAGGCTCCGTTGCGTTGCACTTTGGCATCTGAGGTGACATACATAGATAATTGCTATGCCGATAAGATTGCTTATCATGGCGATTATGTGACCTTTGGTGATGAGGTTTTCTCCTCTGGTATCTCTTCTGATGTAGGAGCTGAGATTGATATTCAAGCAGATGATATTTTCCAACGCGTGGAGCAGATCCTCTCGGCGCATGACTGTTGTATAGATGATATTACTCGCCAATGGAATTATATCGAGCAGATAACGCTGATGGCTGAAGGTGGACAACACTACCAGCTTTTCAATGATTCTCGCTCAAAGTTTTATGCCAAAGCCCAGTGGTCAAACGGCTACCCTGCCGCTACGGGAATTGGTACCTATGCAGGAGGAGTGATTGTGGTGTTTGATGCAGTTAGGGATAGCGCAAAGTGTAGCCTTGCGGTAGATAATCCGTTGCAGATTTCTGCTCATGCCTACTCGCAAGAGGTGTTGATTAATCGTGGTGAGGTGCATAAATCTACGCCTAAGTTTGAACGCGCAAGATATATCTCGACTCCTACCCCTTCGGTATATGTTTCGGGTACGGCAGCTATACGTGGTGAGGAGAGTTGTCGAGAAGATGCCGTAGGTCAGGCGGCTCTCACGATGGAGAATATAGATCGTCTGGTGGGTCTGGAAAATCTTGCTTCAAGTGGTGTTTCTCAGCCTTCTTCGATGCTCTATGGTGCAATGCGTGCATATCTCAAACATGGCGAAGACACTGAGCGAGTGAGTGAGTGGATCGGTGAGAATTATCCGCAGGTAGATATGCTCTATCTCTTGGCTGATATTTGTCGTGAGGAACTTTTGATAGAGATTGAGGGCGTAGCGATAGCCCGCTAAAAGAATAACCTAAAAACTAAAAATATGAAGTCTAAACTTATCCTTGTATTGGCTATACTGAGCCTCTCTACGCTTTGGGCGCAACCTCAGAGGGAGCAGGCCGAGAAGATGCGCCACGATGCCGAGATGCAATACTTCAGCATAGAGTCGGTAAAGAGGGCGTATGAGGATTTTTGTCGTAATAAGGATTACGATGCCAAACTTTATGGCGAGAAGCTCGCTGCATTGGAAGCACTATGTTCTAAAAAAGATGCCAAAGAGCAAGCTCAAATAGTTAAACTAAAGCGTGAGATATTGCTGTCTAACCCACTGTTGGATAATGCAAAAGTGATTGTTGGTAGATATCATGTCGGGGCTAATGCTCGCCAAGTGTGGGCGCCATCGCTCGGTACTCAGAATAATAACTGGTCAAATCAATCTTCCTCATCTCGCAGAGGTTTCAATGCCGAGATTGCGGAGTTGAGTGATCTGCGTGGAGAGGTGAAGAGCCGTACTATCTATAAGCCTCAGAACGGCACTTCGGTGACCGATTTGTTGCTAAACTGGGATGGTGAGCGAATCCTCTTTACGGCGGCTGATGATAATCAACGTTGGGGTGTTTATGAGGTGAATCGTGACGGATCTAATTTCCACAAGGTGATTAAGTGTGAAGAGCCAGATTTGGAGTTCTTTGATGCAGCATATATGCCGAGCGGACGAATCATAGCCATGAGTAACATCGGTTATCAGGGTGTACCATGTGTGAGTGGTGAGGATCAGGTAGGAAATATGATTGCTTATGAGCCTAAGACAGGTGAAATTAGACGTATGACATTTGATCAGGATGCCAATTGGCACCCACGAGTGATGAATAACGGACGTCTGATGTACGTGCGCTGGGAATATACCGACCTTACTCACTACTACTCTCGTTTTGTGATGCACGCCAATCCCGATGGTACAGAGACCAAGGCTTTGTATGGTAGTGGCGGATGGTTCCCTAATAGTATCTTCGATGTGCAGCCTTTGCCAGGGGGAACAAATACTTTTGTTGGTATCATCTCAGGCCATCATGGTATAGCTCGTTCAGGTCGCTTGATTTTGTTTGATCCATCAAAGGGCCGTAAGGAGACCAAAGGTATGATTCAGGAGATGCCTTTCAGCAAGCGAGAGATTGTACCTATTATCAAGGATGAGTTGGTCAATGGAGTATGGCCTCAGTTTATTAAGCCATACCCTATCAGCGATAAGTATTTCCTGGTTTCGGCAAAACTTACTCCAGAGTCTTTGTGGGGAATATATCTTGTGGATGTGTATGATAATATGACACTTGTGGCTGAGTTCGAGGGTGAGGGCTTGATCAATCCTATTATTGTGAATAAACGTCCTGTCCCTCCTATCATTCCCGATCGCATCAAGCCTCAAGATAAGGAGGCAACTGTATTTATCCAAGATATATACGAGGGTGAGGGCTTGCCAGGCGTGCCTAAGGGTACGGTGAAGAAGTTGCGTGTATTTGCATACGAATATACTTATGTAAGAACATCTTCAGACCATGTTGCACAGGGTATTCAGAGTGGATGGGATATTAAGCGTAACTTGGGCGAGGTGGATGTCGAGGCTGACGGCTCGGCGCTATTTAAAATTCCTGCCAATACACCTGTTTCGTTCCAACCGTTGGATGAGGAGGGACGAGCTATACAGTGGATGCGTAGTTGGGTTACAGGAATGCCAGGAGAGGTGCTTTCGTGTGTAGGTTGCCATGAGGATCAGAACTCTATGCCTATGCCTAAGCGTGTGATGGCATCGACCAAGTCTCCTGCTAAGTTGCAGACTCCAGAAGGCGGTGTGAGACCATTTACTTTTGAGTTGGAGGTTCAGCCTATCTTGGATCGTAATTGCGTATCGTGTCATGGCGAGAATGGAGCTAAGCCCGACTTTACGGGAGGTAAGCGTGTGAAGGATGCCCCTTCGCGTGTAGGCCATTCGGGTCGTTTGGATCTGTTGCAGAGTTATTTGAATCTCCATCCTTATGTCAATCGCCAAGGCCCAGAGGCCGATATATATGTGATGAAGCCTTACGAGTATCACGCCTCAACAAGTGAGTTGGTGCGTATGCTTAAGGCTGGGCATAAGGGAGTGCAGCTTACCGATGAGGAGTGGCGCACGTTGTATACATGGATTGATTTTAATGCGCCATGCCATAGTCAATTCGTATATAATAAGGTAGATTACTGCCCTACCGATCAATACTCTCGCCGTATAGAGCTTACAAATAAATATGCCAATGGCGCAGGCGTTGAGTGGCAGAAGGAGATTGCCGACTATGCTGAGTATCTAAAGAATAAGGAGATTAAGCCAGCCGAGAGAATAAAAGCCGAGGCACCTAAGTATAAGGATGCCAAGAGTGGTAAATTCCCATTCTCAGCAGAAGTTGCCAAGCAGATGGTTGAGCGATATGGCGAGCAGAAACGTGTGGTGAAGTTGGCCGATGGTGTGGAGATGACCTTTGTGAGAATCCCTGCGGGTACGTTCATTATGGGTAATAACCATCGCGGAAGAGGTAATGCCCCAGAGGCTGTGGTGAAGATCGCGAAGCCTTTCTGGATGTCAGAGACAGAGGTGACCAATGCTCAGTATGCTACATTTGATCCTAAGCACGATAGTCGTTATACGGCTCAGTTCTGGAAGGATCACGTAGGCCCTGGTTATGCGGCAAATCGCCCTGAGCAACCTGTGACTCGTATCACATGGAACGAGGCTATGGCATTCTGTCAGGCTGTGAGTGAGCGTTGCTCGGTGAATATGACCTTGCCTACAGAGGCTCAATGGGAGTGGGCATGTAGAGCTGGTAGTGATACAGATTTCTGGTTTGGAGATATTAATTCCGACTTCTCGAAGAGTGAGAATCTTGCAGATCAAATGTTGCGAAAGATGGCTGTTTCGGGTATTGATCCTCAGCCTGTGGCGGAGAATAGTTGGGTATATAAGTATTACACCTTTATGCCAAGAGAGGATAATGTCAATGATGGTCATATGACTATTGCTGATGTAGCTCGATATGAGCCTAACGTATGGGGCTTATATGATATGCATGGTAATGTAGCAGAGTTCACACGTTCCTCATACGCTCCATATCCATACAAGGGTGAGCCTGAGCTCTCGGATAGTAAGGTGGTGCGTGGTGGTGCGTGGAATTATCGTGCCAAGCATTCGGCGGCATACTCTCGTGAGTCTAATTTGGCATGGCAACCAGCCAATAATGTTGGATTTAGAGTGGTGATTGAGGAGTAGGACTGGAGATGAAAGATGAAAGATGAAAGATG
>JAFOZN010000136.1 GCA_017391185.1 Alistipes sp.
AGCTCTATGCCTTTAAGCAGAATGCCCCTGCTGAGTGGGTGGAGGAGATGGCATGGCAGCAGCGTCCATATAATGACTCTCACGTCTTTGCATCTGCGGGTGCGGGTTTGTGGACTACGGCAGCAGATCAGCTCAAATTCTACAAGATGTTGATGAACTTAGGCGTGGGCGATAACGGCGTGCGTATCTTGAAGGAGCAGACCGTAAAGTCTATCTTGGCATGCTCAACACGTCCTCAGAATATGAGTGGTTATTCGCTTGGTTTGCAGGCTCCTGTCAAGGATAGCGAAGGCTCTTGGTTTGGCCATGGCGGTGCTTGGGGTACCAACTGTATGGTTAATTGGCATAAGAAACAGTTGAAATTGTGGGTTATTCAGAGCGCGGGTGGTCCTCAGCCTTGGGGAGCTAAGGTGAGTGAGGCTGCGGAGAAGTTTTTTGCTCAGTCATTCGACTCTTCTGGCGTAGATGCATATACAGGCCGAGTTGGCTCAAATAGATAAAATATAGTCGATTTGGGGAATGATTAATCGAGGGATACATCTTTGGAGGTGTATCCCTCGATTGCGTTAGTTGGGGATATTTTATCGGTCTTGATAACCCTTTTTGTATAAATACCTTATCAATATGTTTCTTGCTTTAAATATAGATTTTTTAACCTTTAATAAATGCCATAATGGATTGGTAAGTATTTTGTTGTCAAATAATCTACCTACCGCATTAATTATTAATTATTTTTTTGTATTTTTGTGGACTATAATTATAAATTATGGCTGAAAAAGATAAGGTTTTAATCGATAAGATAGATAAAGAATACGAGTACGGATTCACTACCGACATTGAGACAGAAACTATTGGTAAAGGTCTCAATGAGGATGTTATCCGCCTAATTTCTGCAAAGAAGGAGGAGCCAGAGTGGATGCTTGAGAGGCGTTTGAAGGCTTTTCGCCATTGGCAGAAGATGTCTGTGCCTACATGGGCACATCTGGATATCCCTGAGATTGATTTTCAAGATATCATCTATTATGCAGCTCCCAAGCAGCGAAAGAAACTCGGCTCGATGGATGAGGTTGATCCAGAGCTAAAGCGTACTTTCGATAAGTTGGGTATTCCGCTTGAGGAGCAGATGGCTTTGGCAGGTGTGGCGGTTGATGCCGTTATGGATTCTGTCTCTGTGAAGACTACCTTCCGAGAGACTTTGGCCGAGAAGGGTATCATCTTCTGTTCTATCTCGGAGGCCATACGCGAATATCCCGATTTGGTGCAGAAATACTTGGGCTCAGTTGTTCCATATACCGACAACTTCTATGCGGCACTCAATGCTGCGGTTTTCTCAGATGGTTCGTTCTGTTATATCCCCAAGGGTGTTCGTTGCCCGATGGAGCTCTCGACCTATTTCCGCATCAATGCCGAAGGTACGGGACAGTTTGAGCGTACATTGCTCGTGGCCGATGAGGGAGCGTATGTGAGCTATCTGGAGGGTTGTACTGCACCTCAGCGCGATGAGAACCAGTTGCACGCTGCGGTGGTAGAGATCGTGGTGGAGCGAGATGCCGAGGTGAAGTATTCGACTGTGCAAAATTGGTATCCTGGCGATAAAGAGGGTAAGGGCGGTATCTACAACTTTGTGACCAAGCGAGGCTTGTGTCGCCAGAATGGACGTCTTTCGTGGACTCAGGTGGAGACAGGCTCTGCCATCACTTGGAAGTATCCGAGCTGTGTGTTGTTGGGGGATAATTCTGTGGGTGAATTCTACTCTGTAGCTATGACCAACAATTTCCAGCAAGCTGATACAGGTACCAAGATGATCCATATAGGTCGCAATACCCGTAGCCGTATCGTTTCCAAAGGTATCTCAGCTGGCAAGAGTCAGAATGCCTATCGTGGTTTGGTGCGCGTGGCTAAGGGTGCGGATAATGCCCGCAACTATTCGCAGTGTGATTCGTTGCTTATCGGAGATAAATGTGGCGCACATACCTTCCCTGAGATTGATTCGCATAACCCAACGGCGGTGTTGGAGCATGAGGCTACGACATCGAAAATTTCGGAGGATCAGCTCTTCTATTGTAATCAGCGCGGTATCTCGACCGAAGATGCCGTTGGTTTGATTGTAAACGGATATGCTCGTGAGGTGTTGGCCAAGCTCCCGATGGAGTTTGCTGTCGAAGCTCAGAAGTTGTTGGCTATCAGTCTGGAAGGCTCTGTAGGTTAAAGTAAGAAATGAGAAAAAAGATATAATATGCTTAGTATTAAAAATTTACATGCATCCATCGGCGAGAAGCCTATCCTGAAGGGAATTAACCTTGAGGTCAAGGCTGGCGAGGTGCATGCTATCATGGGACCAAACGGCTCGGGTAAGAGTACGTTGGCTTCGGTGTTGGCTGGAAATGAGAAATTTACCGTAACAGATGGCTCGGTGGAGTTCTTGGGGCAGAATCTGATGGAGCTTTCGATCGAGGATCGCGCTCGTTTGGGTTTGTTCTTGGGTTTTCAGTATCCTGTTGAGATCCCTGGTGTTACGATGGCTAATTTCATGAAGATGGCTGTCAATGAGCAGCGTAAGTTTCGTGGTGAAGAGCCTCTTACGGCTGGTCAATTCCTCAAACTGATGAAGCAGAAGAGTGCGGTGGTGGAGTTGGATTCCAAGCTCACATCACGTGCTGTGAATGAGGGCTTTTCGGGCGGTGAGAAGAAGAAAAATGAGATCTTCCAGATGGCTATGCTTGAGCCTAAACTCGCTATTTTGGATGAGACTGATTCGGGTTTGGATATCGATGCTTTGCGTATTGTAGCTACAGGCGTTACGAAGTTGCATACGCCAGAGAATGCTACTGTGGTGATTACTCACTACCAGCGTCTGTTGGATTATATCGTACCTGATTTTGTCCATGTTCTCTATAAGGGGCAGATTATCTATTCGGGCGACAAGTCTTTGGCTTTGAAGCTTGAGAAGGAGGGTTACGATTGGTTGATTAACGACTATAAGGAGTAGGCAATGCTGTTTTTGGAATATCTTAAAAGTGTAGGTCTTGAGTCGCCACGTTCGGGAGATGAGATTCTCTTGGCGGATGGCTCACGTGCTACGCTCTTATATAACCCTACGGCGGTGACTTGTGGCGTTGCGGAGCAGGGCGAGGAGTCTTTGGTTGTGGTGTATGACCAAGAAGATGAATCAGCGTTGACCTTCGACCTTATGCCATATTCGAAGCTTAGTTTGGTGGAGGTTTTCTTGGCGGGAGCGAAGGCTCGTTGTCGAGTGCTTCAGCAGGCTGGTAGCGTGTGTGATATTACTTCGATTGTGGTTGCCGATGCCGAGGTTGACTATACGGTGGATATGAATGGTCGTGGGGCTTCTAATGTTTTACGCTCGGCATTTATTGTTGGCGGTGAGGAACATTCCAAGCTTAATGTTAGGGTGAATCATAATTCCCCTGATTGTACGAGCGATTCGCTTGTCAAGGGTGTTGCTGGTGGTAAGGCTACGGGAGAGTTCTGCGGTATGGTCTATGTGGCTCAAGATGCCCAGCGTACCGATGCCAAGCAGACATCTCGCAATATAGAGATCGGCGCAGATGCCAAGATTATCACCAAACCTCAGCTTGAAATATATGCCGATGATGTGAAGTGTTCGCACGGAGCTACTGTCGGTCAGATGGATAGCGAGGCTATCTTCTATATGCGTCAGCGTGGTTTGAGTGAGAAGCAGGCTCGTCAGGTGCAGATCGAGGGATTTGTTCGTGAGGTGGTTCTTTCATCGGATCAGTTGGGAGAGGTTTTAGCCGAGGAGTTAACTCATAAATTGGAGATCTTGTAGCTAATGTTTGATGTAGAGCTCATAAGAAAGGATTTCCCAATCCTCAGCCGAGAGGTCAATGGTAAAGCGTTGGTCTACTTGGATAGTGGCGCTACGGCGCAGAAGCCTGAGTGCGTGGTTGAGCTTATCAATCGTTTGCATAGAGAATATAATGCCAATATCCATCGTGGCGTACATCGTCTTTCGGAGGATATGACTCAGATGTATGAGGCGGCACGAGAGAGGATAAGAGAATTTATAGGAGCCAAGCAGCGCGAGGAGGTAATTTTTACCGCTGGTGCTACGGCTTCGCTCAATACTGTGGCATACGCTTGGTCGGAGAGATTCCTCTCGGCGGGAGATAATATCATCATTAGCGAGATGGAGCACCACTCCAATATCGTTCCATGGCAGGTTGTCGCTGCTCGCAAAGGGGCTCTGATCAGAGTCTTGCCTTTTGATGATGAGGGCCGTCTGATGACGGAGCGTTTGGAGGAGTTGATGGATGAACGCACACGTCTTGTCGCCATTACTCAAGCATCAAATACGCTTGGTACACGCCCCGATCTGGAGCAGATTATAGATAAGGCTCATGCCATAGGTGCACACGTAGTGGTTGATGGTTGTCAAGGTGTGGTGCATGGCGGAGTGGATGTTCAGAAATTAGGATGTGATTTCTATGCCTTTTCTGGACACAAACTATATGGCCCTACGGGTATCGGAGTATTGTATGGTCGTAGGGAGTTGTTGGAACAGATGCCACCGTTTTTGTGCGGAGGTGATATGGTGGATAGAGTCTCATTTGAGAAGACTACCTATGCTCCGTTGCCACTCAAATTTGAGGCGGGTACAGCAAACTTTATCGGTGCAATAGGCTTGGGAGAGGCTGTGAGGTATCTCTCAGGGCTGGATTTGGAGGCTGTAGAGTGTCATGAAGCTCAGCTTACGGCATATGCTCAAGAGCAGTTGGAGAGAATTGATGGCCTAAGGATCTATGGCACGTGTCGTGGCAAAAGCTCGATAGTTTCGTTTAATATCGATGGCGTACACCACTACGATGTGGGTATGATTCTGGATAAGTTGGGTATTGCGGTGCGTACGGGACAACACTGCGCTGAGCCTGTGATGGCGCATTATGGTGTGACGGGAATGTGTCGTGCATCGGTTGCGATGTATAATACGCGCGAGGAGATTGACGCCTTGTGTAGAGGCGTGGAGCGTGCCGTAAGGATGTTGAGATAGGATTATGGGGTAGGGAGATATACCCGAACTTAGAATAAAAAGGATAAAAGAGATATGTTTATCGTACTTGAAGGTTTGGATGGAGCTGGTAAATCTACGCAGATTAAGAAACTGCGTGAGATGTTTGCCGAGCAGGGTATTCCAAGCGAATATATACATTTCCCACGTTTCGATGCACCATATTTTGGTGATATGATTGCTCGATTCTTGCGCGGAGAGTTTGGTAGTGTGGATCAGGTTGATCCATATATCGTGGCGATGCTCTATGCCGAGGATCGTAGAGATGCTTCGGCGCTTATTCGGGGCTGGATGGATCAAGGTAAGGTGGTTATAGCCGACCGTTATGTCTATTCAAATATCGGATATCAGTGTGCTAAGGTAGAGACAGCGCAGAAACGTGAGGAGCTCAAGCAGTGGATCTTCTCTTTGGAGTATGACTACTTCAAGATTCCACGTCCCGATGTGTCGCTCTTTTTGGATGTGCCGTTTGCCTTTACCGAGCGTAAGCTATTGGCTGAGGTGAGAGAGGGCGATGATAGAGAGTATCTCAATGGTGCGAAGGATATCCATGAGCAGTCGATGGATCTGCAGCGCAAGGTGCGTCAGGTCTATGTAGATGCAGCTAATACGGATGAGAATATGCATATCGTGGATTGCTCTACGCCTCAGGGGGAGATGGCTTCTCCAGAGGTTATCTTCGAGCGAGTGATGGAGAGAGTTAACCCTTATATTAAATAACGTAAGTGATGGCATCTAAGGGTTTGAAATTGGCTTCTAACATCTGCCGAATTCTTGTCGGCGTGTGTTTTATATTCTCCGGTTTTGTCAAGGCGGTGGATCCTTGGGGTACGGCTCTGAAGGTGAATGAGTATCTCTCGATATATGGTATCGAGTGGCTTTCGCCCATCAGCATGATCTTTTCGATATGGTTGTGTGGTGCAGAGTTGATGATGGGTTTGATGCTTCTGTTTAGGGTGAGGACTCGTCTGATTTCGATCTTTGCGTTAGTTTCGATGAGCTTCTTTACTCTG
>JAFOZN010000137.1 GCA_017391185.1 Alistipes sp.
CCCTTGAATTTTTCGATGATGGTGGCAAGAATCTTGTTATCCATCTGATCCAGACCGCGCGAGTCGATGTTGAGTGCTTGAAGTGCAAAGCGGGTGATCTCCAAGTCGATATGTCCCTCGCCTTTGACCATGGCGAAGTCTCTTACGCGTCTAAGCAGGGCGTTAGCGATACGAGGAGTGCCTCGTGAGCGAAGTGCTACTTCGTGTGCCGCATCATCATCAATCGAAATGTCGAGAATACGAGCCGAGCGTTTTACAATCGTAGCCAAAACCGATGTGTCGTAATACTCCAAGTGGCATGTGATGCCGAAACGAGCTCTTAGGGGCGAGGTGAGCAGACCACTGCGTGTGGTAGCTCCAACAAGTGTAAATGGGGCAAGCTCGATCTGGATGGAGCGAGCTGAAGGGCCTTTGTCGAGTACGATATCAATCTTGTAATCCTCCATAGCCGAATAGAGGTACTCCTCTACGATGGGGCTAAGTCGGTGAATCTCATCAATGAAGAGGACATCACCTGCATCGAGGTTGGTGAGTAGTCCAGCCAAATCGCCAGGCTTGTCCAATACAGGGCCAGAGGTGACTTTGAGCTGGGCTCCCATCTCGCGAGCGATGATATTGGCCAGAGTGGTTTTTCCCAATCCTGGAGGACCGTGAAGCAGGGTGTGGTCGAGCGAGTCTCCACGCATAAGTGCAGCCTTGATGAAGATACGCAGATTCTCCACTATCTTATCTTGTCCTGAGAAGTTGGAGAGCTCTTGGGGGCGAATTTTGTTCTCAAACTCCATGTCGCTCTCGATGTTTCTCATATTGCGATCTATTGCCATAGATAAATTTGTATTGTTACATTTGCTTTGAGAAACAAAGATAAGAAAAAGCCTCTAAATTTTCTAATCATGGAGATAAATTCTCAGTCGGAAGAGTAGAAATATCTATTGTGGCTCGAATAAAAGTCTTTGCTTGGAGAGTGTGGAATGTCGCAAAAGACTAAAAATGTTATGAAAATTCAAGATTTTATTATAATAAATATCTTTTTGTGTTGTATTTTGAAATAAAAACCGTATCTTTGATATAATAAACTGACCAACCTGACAGGATGTGTCAAAGTTGGTCGCTTCAAGGAGTAGTGGCCCCGAAAGGATTCGAACCTTCATCGTAAGAACCGGAATCTTATATTCTATCCATTGAACTACGGGGTCGCGACTGCAAAGGAAGTAAAAAAAAATGAATATGGCAAATGGGAATCGTAGCTGGGAGCGTTTGGAGAGTGTTATTCGCTGGTCGAATATGACTATCAACGCTTTTGGTCGCCATATAGGTCTTGTGCGCTCGGAGAATCTATACCAGATAAAGGCTGGTAAGAATGGAATTTCGCAGAATTTGGCGCGTAGGATTGTGGATAAATTCCCCGAGGTAAGTCTGGGATGGCTGCTTTCTGGCGAGGGCGAGATGTTTGCCTCTGTGGGAAGAGGGCATATCCCATACTATGAAGCAGACTTGGCTTCGTGTGGGGTGTTGCGAGGTGAAGAAGTGGAGGTGAGCAGTTATATTACTATGCCTTTTACGCAGGAGTGCCAATGTGCTCTACGTAGTTATGATGAGGCGATGAGTGGCGTGATAATGGTCGGTTCGATAGTTTTTTTGCAACAAAAGGACATTAATGCCATTGTTCCGAGTCAGTTGTATGTGATTGTAACTCGTAATTTTGTAATTTTGCGTAGGGTGAGAGTGCAACAGAGAGGTGATCAATGCCGAGTCTTGCTGCTTGAGCCTTCGAAGGCAGGATTCGATACCATAGAGGTTGAGGAGAGTGCGGTGGATAGGATTTATAAAGTAATAGGAAACTTGAAAATGATATAGAACCAATCTAAAATACTAACTATAAAACGAAAACTTTAGGGATATGATGAAAGTTAAAACAAAAGAGAATGCATCGTTGCTGATGGCGGCATTTGCTACCGCAATTGTGGCTGTAACGATGGTGCTATGTGGGATTGCATGGTGGATTGTACTTGTAGTCGCCGTGGCAGTTTTTGTCGCTATGTCGCTCTTTTCTCTCTACATGATGACGGCATATGTCGCCTACAAACTCAAACCAATCTATTCGATGGTGCTCTCTCGTAAGGTGCGTACTAACGAGATTGTAGATGAGATTCGAGAAAAGCACGTGGAGAATATCTCTGAGGAGCTTACTGCTTGGGCCGATGATAACGACAAGGAGATCAATCGTCTAAAGCAGAGCGAGGCCTTTCGTAAACAGTATCTGGGTAATGTGGCTCATGAGTTGAAGACTCCGATTTTCAATATTCAGGGTTATATCTCGACTCTATTGGATGGTGGTTTGGAGGATGAACTCATTAATCGTAAATATCTGGAGCGCGCTGAGAAGAGTATCGATCGCTTGATTAACATCGTCAACGATTTGGATACAATCTCTAAGCTGGAGAATGATATGAACCGTATGAAGATGGAGCACTTCGATATCGCAGCGTTGGCTAAGGAGATTGTCGAGCAGCTGGAGATGGAGGCTTCGAAGCGTAATATCAAGATTTCGATCAAGGGTGCAGAGTCTCTGCCATCACAATTCTGGGTAACGGCGGATAAGCACTTTATCGGTCAGGTGTTGGTAAATCTTATTATCAACTCTCTGAAGTATGGTAAGGAGGGTGGTAAGACTCGTATCCGTTTCCGCGATATGTTGGATAAGGTATTGGTAGAGGTTGAGGATACAGGTGTAGGTATCGGTAAGGATGATCTGCCACGTATCTTTGAGCGTTTCTATCGCGTAGATAAGGGCAGAAGCCGCGAGCAGGGCGGTACAGGTTTGGGCTTGGCCATCGTTAAGCATATTATAGAGGGACATGGTGAGCGTATCTCAGTTCGTAGTGAATTGGGTGTGGGTACTACATTCGCCTTCCCGTTGAAAAAATCAGTTGATAAAGAGAATATGTAGTCATAAGCCGAGAGGAGTTATTGATTGAGAGATGTTGCAGGATTTGTTATATGTAGTTTGGGATGTAAACCCAGTATTGTTCAATATTGGAGGCTTCGAGTTGCGCTACTATGGCTTGATGTGGGCCTTTGCGATTCTTTTTGGCGAGCGTCTGATTTGGGCATTTGCCAAGCGTGAGGGCTTTAGTCAAGATATTGTTGAGACAGGCTTTATATGGATAGTCTTGGGTGCTATATTGGGTTCGCGTGTTGGTCATTGTCTATTCTATGAGTTTTCGTATTATATAACAAAGCCTTGGGCTATCTTGACAGAGATTCGTAACGGCGGTATGGCGAGCCATGGAGCTGCTATCGGTATGCTTATCGGTATGTGGATTACGGCTCGTAAGCATAAGATGGCATATGTCTGGTGGCTGGATCGTATTATGATCCCCGTGGCAATTGGCGGCGCGGCGGTGAGATTGGGAAATCTTATTAACTCGGAGATTATCGGAAATGTGACTGAGGTGCCTTGGGCGTTCCAATTCGTTAAATTGTATCCGGGTGTGGCATTAGAGAGTATGCCAGCACACCATCCTGCGCAGTTGTATGAGGCGATATGTTATTTGATCACTTTTGGCGTCTTGATGTGGATGTATTATGGTCGTGATGTAGGTCGCCGTCATGCGGGACTGATGTTTGGTGTGGGTTTGATAGGTATATTCCTTACCCGCTTCTTGTTGGAATTATTGAAACTCGATCAAGAGGCTTTCGAGGCAGGTATGTTCTTTAATATGGGACAGTTGCTCAGCATACCTTTTGTTATCGCGGCAGGCGTGATGATATGGGGTGCGATGAAGAATAAATTTCCTGTGGCGGTGCCACCTGCGAAGGTAAAGGCGCAGAGTGCTATAAATAAGAGAAACAATAAAAAGTAGTCTGGATTATGGTAGGAGAGGTAAATAAGATTATATATAATATGCTCGTTAGCGGCAAGGGCGTTTTTCTGCCCACGGTCGGCACGCTATATATCGAGCGTAAGGGCGCGCGTAAAATTTCTGAGACCAGATTGCTCAGCCCTCATAACGAAATCAGCTACTCGTCTCTGGAGCAGGCTCCGTCATTGGTCAGGGAGATCGTTTCTATTGCAGGATGCGAAGAGTCTCAGGCGCAGGATATTTATGAGCGTTGGCTTATGAAGACTCGTGTGGATAATAAACTCACGATTGAGGGCGTGGGAGTCTTGGTTGGTAAGGCTTTTACGGTAGATTCAGCGTTGGGTAAAGCAATTAATCCTCAAGGAGTAAAGACATTGGTGATTCGCCGCAAAAAGAGTGGGGCATGGATATATGTAGTATGTGCTGTAAGTGTGATATGTGCTTTGGGATTTTTGGCATATATCCTTTGGGGAGATAAAGTTGGCTTGTCGGCGGCGAAGAAAGATTTGGTGGCAGAGCAAGTAGAGGTAATCCCTGCTATGGAGATTGTGCCTGCTGATAGTATTGCCAAAACCTCTGAGGGTACGGTAGTAGCAGAGCAATCAGATGGGGTGACTAAAGAACAGACGGCTGAGGTTGCGGTTGTGGCTAAGGAGTATGCATATTATGTAGTGATGGGAATCTTCTCTACTCAGGAGAATGCGGATCGTGCCGTAGAACAGGTTAAGAAGAAGATTGAAGATCCGCAATGCAAGATTCTTCCTTTCAAGGATAAATTTATGGTAACTATTTATGGAAGCGATACGGCAGGTGATTGTAATGCTTATGCCAAGTCGTACCATGATATCTACCCCGATTTGTGGGTGTATGCCCGTAAGTAATGAGGTTGGCAGAGAAGTTAGGGGCGTTTATAGACCTATTTTATATTAAACCATTTTCGGCTCTTGTTTCGCCGACAGTATTCCGCTATGCGGCATGCGGCGGTGTGAATATGGCGCTGGATTTGGTTTGGTATTTTTTGATATATCACTATTTGGTGGCCGAGCAATTCCTCGACTTGGGTTTTGTCGTGGTTTCACCACATATAGCTTCGCTCTGCGTTGTATTCCCAATAACATTTTTTACTGGATTTTGGCTCAATCGCAATGTGGCATTTCGTGCTACGGAGTTTGGGCAGGGGTGGCAATTGGTGAAATATGCTCTTTCGGTAGTAGGCTCACTCGCAGTGAATTATATCTGCATGAAGCTATTTGTCGAAGTGTGCGATATATGGCCTACACCTGCCAAAGCCTTGACTACGGCAGTGTGTGTGGTGTATAGTTATTTGGTGGGAAGATATTTTACCTTCAAGAAGTAGCCTGCAACTATATAATAAACAATCTACTTGCTCTCCTCTTTGAGTTTTTGCAACTCATACATACGATCTCTGTAACGAGCTGCGGCCAAAAAATCCAACGACTTGGCGGCACGCTCCATATCCTCCTTTGCCTTCTGGATCAAAGCATCTATATTCTTAGATTCGTATTCTCGCTTGGCATCATACTCCTTCTCTACATCAGCTGCCGTCATGTAGTGATCCTCCATGATAGGATATACGGTCATATCCTCAGGTCGCTCGGTGTGGCTCAATAGAAGGCTTTGTCCCGTACCACTCTTTTGTGCTTGACGAGGCAATATGCCATGCTCCATATTGTATCTCACCTGCTTTTCGCGGCGGCGGTTGCTCTGCTCTATGGCGGCAATCATCGAGTCGGTGCAGTGGTCGGCATATAGTATTACATGACCATTAGAGTGACGTGCAGCACGTCCTGCTATCTGTGTGATTGAACGTACGTTACGTAAGAATCCCTCTTTGTCGGCATCGAGTATCGCCACAAGTCCCACCTCTGGCAGATCCAAACCCTCGCGCAATAGGTTTACGCCAATCAGAACATCGAACATATCGGCCCTCAGGTCTTCCAAAATCTGTACTCGCTCCAAGGTGTCTACATCGGAGTGGATATATCTGTTGCGTATGCCTACACGGTCAAAATACTTCGATAACTCCTCGGCCATGCGTTTGGTGATGGTCGTAATGAGGATTTTATCCTCGACTTTGACGCGCTTTTCTATCTCCTCTATAAGATCATCTATCTGATTGAGCGTAACCCTCACCTCCAATGGTGGATCAACCAATCCTGTAGGGCGGATAAGCTGTTCGGCAATGACGCCTTCACTCTTGGTGAATTCATAGTCGGCAGGTGTCGCGCTGACATAGATGGATGTTCCCATCAGACTCTCGAACTCCTCGAAACGTAGTGGGCGATTGTCTTTGGCGGCAGGCAGACGGAAGCCATATTCTACCAGATTTACCTTGCGGGCGCGGTCGCCACCATACATGGCATGAACCTGCGGTATGGTAACATGGCTCTCATCTATGACCATGAGATAATCCTCTGGGAAGTAGTCCAGCAGGCAGAATGGGCGTGTGCCCTCGGCTCTGCCATCGAAATATCGTGAGTAGTTCTCGATGCCAGGGCAATAGCCAAGCTCCTTGATCATCTCCAAGTCGTACTCTACGCGCTGTTTGATACGCTGAGCCTCCATCGTGCGTCCCTCCTTCTCAAATTCGGCTATGCGCTTGCCCAGATCGAGATATATCTGCTGAATAGCGATGTTGATACGCTCTTTGGTGGTTACGAACATATTGGCAGGGAATATCGTCACTCCATCTAATAGCTCAAGTCGTTGTCCGCTTGCAGCATCTATGCGTTGGATTGACTCTATCTCGTTGTCGAAGAATGTGACTCGGTAAGCGTTGTCGCCAAAAGCTGTCATAATATCTATCGTATCGCCCTTTACGCGGAATGTTGCGGGTTCCAGCGATAGCTCTGTACGAGTGTATAGAGCCTCGACAAGGCGATATAGGAAGTGCTTGTAGCTGACAATATCTCCCACCTTGATCTTGATGGATGTGGCATGGAAATCGGCGGGGTTGCCGATACCGTAGAGGCACGATACACTCGATACTACAATCACATCTCTCCTGCCCGAAAGTAGCGATGCGGTAGTGCTCAAACGCATCTTTTCGATCTCATCGTTTATGGCAAGATCCTTCTCGATGTAAGTGTCGGTTGTGGGAAGATATGCTTCGGGTTGGTAGTAGTCGTAATAGGATACGAAATACTCAACAGCATTGTCGGGAAAGAAATTCTTGAACTCGCCATATAGCTGCGCCGCAAGCGTTTTGTTGTGGCTCAGGACTATCGTAGGGCGGTTAAGATGCTGGATTACATTGGCAATGGTAAATGTCTTGCCCGATCCCGTCACTCCCAAAAGGGTGTTGTGGCGCGATCCACTCTCAATCGAGTTGATTAGCTGGGCGATAGCTTCGGGCTGATCTCCCGTAGGTGCATATTCC
>JAFOZN010000138.1 GCA_017391185.1 Alistipes sp.
AATCTTGGTGAACAACTACGACTGGATGAAGGAGTTTTCGTTCCTCGACTTTGCTCGTGACATCGGTAAGTGCATCACCGTAAACTATATGATGGCTAAGGATTCTGTGAAGAAGCGTTTTAGCGGCGAGGGTGAGGGTATGTCGTTTACCGAGTTTACATACCAGCTCTTGCAGGGTTATGACTTCTTGCATCTCTACCAGACTTTGAATTGTAAGGTGCAGTTGGGAGGTGCCGATCAGTGGGGTAATATCACTACAGGTACTGAGCTTATTCGCCGTAAGTTGGGTTCAGAGGCTGAGGCTTTTGCTATCACATGTCCTCTTATCACTAAGGCCGATGGTACTAAGTTTGGTAAGACTGAGAGTGGTAACGTATGGCTCGATCCTCGTTACACTTCACCATATAAGTTCTATCAGTTCTGGCTTAACGTGAGCGATGAGGACGCTAAGCGTTATATCAAGATCTTCACGCTCCTTGACCGCGAGACTATCGAGTCGTTGATCGCTCGCCATGAGGAGGCTCCACACTTGCGTGAGTTGCAGAAGACTTTGGCTAAGGAGATTACTACCATGATCCACTCGGCTGAGGAGTATGAGAAGGCGGTAGAGGCTTCACAGATTCTCTTCGGCGGTGCTACATCGGAGGCGTTGCGTAAGTTGGATGAGCAAACTCTCTTGCAGGTATTCGAGGGCGTGCCACAGTTCACCATCAAGCGTGAGCAGTTGGGCGTAGCCTTTGTGGATATGGCTGCAGAGTTGACTAAGGTCTTCCCATCTAAGGGTGAGTGCCGTAAGATGGTGCAGGGCGGTGGCGTCTCTTTGAACAAGGAGAAGATCTCGGATGCTATGCGTCAGGTTACTGAGGAGGATCTTATCGCTGGTAAGTATATGATCGCTCAGCGCGGTAAGAAGAATTACTACTTGATTATCGTAGAATAGGAGTATGCTCTACACCATAGAACTTCAAGAGATGGAGTTTAAGGCCTATCACGGCTGCTTCGACTTGGAGCAGAAGGTGGGCAACCGTTTCAAGGTCAATCTGAAGATTACCACCGAGTTGGGAGCTGTTGCCGAGGAGGATGATATCACTCAGGCGGTGAACTACTTTGAGGTGTATCAGAGAGTGCGAGAGGTGATGGCTCATAAGCAGCGCACGATAGAGGCTGTGGCTCTGCGTATCATCTTGGCCGTGAGAGCTATGTACCCTCAGATTGAGCAGGTCGAGTGCTCGGTAGCCAAACTTGCTCCGCCACTTGGAGGAAAGGTGGCTAAGGCAAGCGTGACTTTGAAAGGGTAGTGCTTGATATAAAAAATATCCTGTTGCAAAAAGCAACAGGATATTTTTTGTCTTCTTTTGATCTGGATGGTTAGAATCCACCACGGAAACCACCGCCACCGCCGAATCCGCCACCGCCGAATCCACCGCCGTGACCGCCCATGCCGCCACCTTGACCGCCCATGCCGCCAGGCATGAAGCCACCCTCGCTATCGCGGTGACGACTATCATCGATCACCTTACCCTTGCGAGTACGGCCGTAGTGACGCAAGTTGTATGAGAAACGGATACCGTAGTAGCGACCGATCACGCTGCTTGTAGAGTTCTGCATGAACTGTGAGTTCCAAGAGCGGTTGAAGCCCTCGTTCTGGTTGAATACATCGTTTGCGATGAGCTGAACCTCGCCGAGCTTCTTCAAAACCTTCATACCGATACCGAAGTTGCAGATCAACTCCTCACGATTCAAGTTCTGAGCTGTGCTGTTAAGACCTACATACTTGAAGTAGTTACCGTTGGCATGCAATGTAAGACCAAAGCCGAATACCACGCGGATGTTACCGTTGAGGTTGTGCTGGATATACTCGTTGTCACCGTTTGTTGACATTGTGTTACGCACGTTGTTGTAGTTAGGTGAGTAGCGGAATCGGAAATCTACATACTCGCTGAAGTTACTACCCAACATTACACCACCACCCAATGTATAACGCTTCGACTTATTGAGGATATCGTTGATCAAAGATGGCTGCTGTGAGTATGATCCATGAGCATCGATATTAAAGTTACAACCGATGAAGTTGAGTGGGAATCCGTAAGAGAGACCTCCATTGTAGCTCCAGTCACCATCGATATTCACAGGCTTAGAGTATTGACCTGTTGGAGAAAGTGTAGTGAGCAACTCCTTACCATCGGCACTATAGATAGGGTAGCCCGGCTGGTTCTTGATGATAGAGTTTACAATGGCACGCTGCACCTTCGATCCACCGAAGTTGATAGAGAATGTAGTACCACGCTCGATGCCAGAGTGTGTATAGTTGAAGTTGGCACGGTGTGAGTACGAAGGCTTAAGGTTTGGATTACCAGCCGAGATGTGGTTTACGTTAGAAATATCTACCACATCCTGCAACTGATTTACCGATGGATTGCTTGTGTTTGAACTTACGCGCAACGAGATACGGTTCTCCATGTTGAGCTTAATACGTGTCATTACCGAGTAAGTCAAATCCTGGAATGTCTTGCGAGGCAATACAAATACGGCAGGATATACTCGCTCCGAGTTCATAGCTACGTGCTGGTAGTTAAGCATACCAGAGATGGTAGTACCATCGTTGCTGAAACGGAAACCTGGACCTATACGCTGAGTGAAGTATGTCGTAGCATTACGGTTCGAATACTCAGGGCTGATCTGCTCCTGATAGATCTGATTCTCGAAATCGTAGAGGTGAGTCAGACGATCAGCATTAGAGTCGCTATAGTTTGCGTTGTAACCAACGGTTATCTGTGCGCGTTCGCCCAAAGGCTCGGCGTATGTGATATTACCATTGACACGGTAGTTCTGATTATCCGATGTAGAACGCTGCTGGATAGGCTCGTTAACCTTCTTCTCAGAGTAGTTCTCGCTACCAGAGTTATTGTCCGAATAATTGGCGTTGAAGTTGATGTTAAGCACACGACCAGCCTTCTCGCCCAGACGCAGGAAGTAGTTACCGTTGATGTTGGCGTTCAAACCATCGCTGTTGCTATGTCCCCAATTCTGCAATGTGATATAATCTATACCGCTGATAGGGTAGTAGTCGCTTGAGCTGTTGTTGTTGCCACTATTGTCGTTGAATGAAACCTGTGCGCGCAACATGAGTCGCTGACGTTGAGATATGCGCCACTCGAAACGAGAGTTGAAATTGTGGTTGAAACTCTTGTTCTGGTTGCGGCTATTACTCTCATAGTGCTCATAGATCTCGTCTGGATTTGGTGAGTTAAGCTCCTCTTCAGTAAGGAAGTAATCGCGCTCGGTCCAGCTCTTGTGCTTGTTGTTGTTGGCGTTGAATGTATAGCTACCCTCCAACTTGATGGCATCCTTATCGCCCCAAGCGTTGATGTAGTTCAAACCACCCATACCCATCTTAGACTCGGCATTACCGTTCATATTGTTGGCACGAAAACGCACCGTAGTCTTAGACTTCTCGCGGAAGAAGTTCAGATTACCGTCAATGCTACCATAGTGTTGAGTCTCCTCATAAGAGCGTGGCTCGAAGGCATATTGAGCATTCATCTTACCAAAGATGGCAGTCTTCATCTTGTTGTGAGTCACGATGTTGATAGCCTTGTAGCTATTACCGTCATCAATACCCGAAAACTCGGCCTCATCGCTGAGCTTGTCGAATACCTCGATAGACTTCACAGCCTCAGCAGGCAAAGTCTTGATAGCGGTTGCCACATCATTGCCGAAGAACTCGCGACCATCGATGAGGATCTTCTGTACGGTCTCACCCTGAGCCTCGACAGTACCGCCGTCAACCTTGATACCAGGCATTTTGGCCAACAACTCATCGGCATCGGCATCTGGCAGAACCTTATATGCTGAAGCATTATATACGATAGTATCACCGTTGATAGTGGTACGCACGGCCTGTGTTACTACACTAACCTCCTCGATCTTGAGATTATCCTCCTCGATAAACCAAGCAGGTATAGTCATCGTCTTCTCGCCTGTGACTTTGATCTCCTGCACTGCGGTCTTATAACCCAGAGAAGTCGCAGTCATGCGATACTCTCCTGCAGGGATACCCTTGAATTGGTATGCACCTCGGATGGCTGAAATCGTGTACTTCTTATCCAAAGTATCACGCAAAGATGTGAGCTCGATGGCTGCACCCACAACTCCTACTGTATCCTTCTGCTCAAGAGTGATGAGCGTACCGTTGAGTTGCGATGTTTTAGACTGCGCAAAAGCAGTCATCGAAATCATAATTGTTAGAGAGAGTAATATAAATTTTCTCATGGGTATAACTGTTTGTTTTTTTAATTTGTTGCAAAAATAATACATACATCTTGAATTTCCATATCTCTTTAGGCGAAACGTCATAATCGAGGGGTGAATCGCCCTTATATCTCTTTAAAATTATTTTTCTCATGCTCAAATCTCAAATAATGCAAGGAAAAAATACCAAAATTGAGCTGCAACTCTGTGCAAATAGCAGAGATTTTGGTATAGTCAAAAAATATAATTATATTTGTAACCAAAGAAACTATTAACTAAATATGCTATGAAATTGTTTTTTGGGAGAATGATTGCTACTGTTGTGGCAGTGGTGAGTTGTGTTGGAGCATTTGCTCAGGGTGAGGTGGAGGATTATAAGAGAGCATTCTCTGCTCCGCAGCGTTTTGCGTGGAATAAGGTGACGGGAACTGTGAGCGAGGTCACGTGGACAAAAGAGGGTGACAAACTCTATTATAGACTACACGAAAAGGATGGCGATAAATATGTTATCGTAGATCCTGCCACCAAGAGCAAGAGCTACCACTCTACGCTCAAGGAGGTGCGTGCCGCGTTGGGAATCCCCGAACCACAGCCTCAGCCACGTAATGCCTATCGTGGGCCTCAGCGTGAGCAGAAGCATTGGATGGTGACCGATCCTGAGAACGAGGGTATGCCCGTAAGAAGCCCCGATGGTAAGCAGGAGGCATTCATCAAGAACTATAATATATATGTGCGCGATGTGGAGAGCCGCAAGGAGCGTCAGGTGACCATAGATGGTGGTATGGGCTTCTACTACTCGGTCTATATGCGTTGGTCGGAGGATGGCACTCGTTTGGCATGCAGTAAGTTGCGCCGTGCCGAGAAGCATTATGTGAGCTTCGTGGAGTCCTCGCCAAGAGATCAGCTTCAGCCTAAGTTACACACTATGGAGTATTGCAAACCGGGCGATGATCTGGACTATCGTGAGCCACGAGTGGTGGATGTAGCTTCGGGTAAGGTCTATGTCCCCGATGGTGGACTCTACCCTCAGCAGTATGATTTGGGACACCCATATTGGCTGGGCGGAAACGATAAGATCTATTTCGAGTACAACGAGCGTGGTCATAAGGTTTATCGCTTGTTAGAGTATTCGGTGGCAAGCGGCGTAACACGTCCGATAGTGGAGGAGACGAGTGAAAAGTTTGTAAATTACAGCCGTTTGTACCGCAGATTTATTAACGATGGTAAAGAGCTTTTGTGGACCAGCGAAAGAGATAATCACAACCACATCTACCTCTACGATGTGGAGTCGGCTCAGGTTAAGTGTCAGATCACCAAAGGCGAGTGGTACGTGAGAGATATTGTCAACGTGGATGAGCAGAATCGTCAGATTACATTCCGTGCGAGTGGAATGAATCGTAAGGAGGACCCATATCTGCAGCACTACTATCGCATAGATATGGATGGTAAGAATCTGGTGGCACTCACACCCGAAGAGGGTGAGCATCAGGCTCGTTTCTCGCCCGATAGAAGTATGCTTGTAGATACCTACTCTAAGGCAGATATGGAGCCACGCGTGGAGTTGCGTGACGCCAAGTCGGGTAAACTCATCATGAAGTTGGAACAGGCTGATGCTTCGGCTCTCAAAGCTGAGGGTTGGCAGCAACCAGAGGTCTTTGCAGCTCCTGGTCGTGATGGCAAGACCTTGATGTGGGGCTTGATTCAGCGTCCATCGAATTTCGATCCTAATAAGAAATATCCTGTCATCGAGTATATCTATTCGGGCCCTGGTAGCGCATATGTACCAAAGGAGTTCAAGAGCCTTAATTGGGATATGATGCCACTCGCCGAGTTGGGATTCATCGTTGTGCAGCTGGATGCTATGGGTACATCATTCCGCTCGAAGGAGTTTGAGGAGGTATGCTATAAGAATCTAAAGGATGCAGGTCTGCCCGACAGAATCGAGTGGATCAAGGCGGCAGCCAAGAAATACCCATATATGGATATCGAAAATGTAGGTATCTATGGATGCTCGGCAGGAGGTCAGGAGAGTACAGCTGCGGTGTTGCAGTACCCTGAATTCTACAAGGCGGCATACTCTGCGTGCGGATGTCACGACAACCGTATGGATAAGATATGGTGGAATGAGCAGTGGATGGGTTATCCGATAGATGAGTCGTATGCTCAGAGCAGTAATGTGGAGATGGCGCACAAGCTCTCACGTCCGTTGATGCTCGTAGTGGGTGAGATGGATGATAATGTCGATCCAGCGAGCACCATGCAGTTGGTAAATGCACTAATCAAGGCAGGTAAGGATTTCGAGTTGGTGGTCTTGCCTGGTGAGCGTCACACGATGGGTGGTAGCTTTGGCGAGCATAAACGATATGACTTCTTCGTGGAGAATCTGATGCACAAGTTTGCCCCTAAATGGAGTGAGCTGAAGTAAAGGTATAAGACGCAGGTCAAGTAACAACCCCGTAAGTCGCTTGAACTTACGGGGTTGTTGCATTATTACTTGTTATTAATGAACTTGTAGAGGCTCATATCCTCATTGAGGAACTTTATTTCTACTTGATTTCTGTTTTCGTATGATTTGATCTCTATGTTGTCAATAGTAGATTTTATCATGTTATGCATCAAAGCTATCTCTAAACCACCCATAGAGAGTCCATTTGTACTCATAGGAGTAATGGCTGTATCGGCGTTTTGCTGAGGATCTATATTCATATAGACCTGTGCGCCATTGATCTCTGCTGATTTATGAGAGTCAAGAGGAGTGAGTGTTGTGATATCGCGACAATTGGAAAGTGCGCACACATCCTCCGAAACACTCGCATAAAGAGTCATCTCGTTCCAATTACATTTATATCCATTGCCGTGAGGAGCCCACTCCGCATTGAATATCTGTCCCAAAGCCATTACCGACTCCATGTCCTTGGCTTGGCAGAGGAGCGTAAATCCCAATTTGTCGATGCTCTCCACTATCAATGCCGCATCACCCTTCAGACTCTTTGAGATGGTTTCGATACTCTTTAATGTGCTGAATAATTGGTTTTCCTCGCATCCGGAAATATTTACAACACTACCTTCTCCACTCAATCCCATCATCGTGTATGCGATGGCCGACTGAGGGATATATTTTAACAGGTTACCAGAGAGAGTAGTGTATGCCTCATTTCTCTTTTCGAGCAGTTGTTTTGCTTCGGGTGTCAGAGCCAAATACTCCATATCGAAGTTTGTGATTCCCTTCTGGGTAGAGATATTTAGCAATGTGTATAAACCTTCGGTTGATTCATTGTATGAAAATTTGATCGCCGTGTTATCTCCATCGAACTTTACCAGATCATCCACCACAACACATATCTCTCCGTTGTAGGATTGTAATTTCTTACCTGCGGCAGTGGAATAGAATCCTTTATCTGATGATAAAAGAAGTGAGGTAAACTCTTCAATCTTATCCTTTACATCTAAGGCTACGAGCAAACTCTCTTTGTTGCAAAGTATAGCAATGTCACTATTGTAACAGCCCGAAACACTCCCTTTTTTGTAATGCTCTAACGAATTGTATTGGTCGGCTTGACTCTTAAGATACCCCTTCAAAGCGTTGGCATCTGATAAATCCGCCGTCATTATTAGGTTTTGATGCTCAGGTATCTTGAAAAGTGTAATTCCATCTGCCCAATTTACACCTAAACTTTTATCCGTAGCTAAAGTTTGGAGTATCCTGACCATAGGATCTGCATTCTGCTCACAAAGCATTGGGACTATATCTGTTAGCGAGATTCCACTTAGAGAAGAGATTCTCTCCAAGTCAACCAGCGCTACAATTTCGGCATTGGCAGGAACGATGTTTGGTGTGGATTTCCCCGTAGCTCTTGAGTCACAGAAAATAAGAATACACAAAAGTGTAAGGGCTGAGAAGAGATAAAATCGTTTCATAATAGTTTGAGTTAAATGTTAATTGAATTGTATAGTTGAAGAGAATGATATAATCCCCTTTATACAAAAGTACGTTGTAATTTACATATATACAAATATCTAAAATGAATTTTGAGAGATATGGCAGAAAATAGGAGTTTGGATGACAACTTAAATAGTTTCTTAGTATATTTGCGACACGTTTTTTAAGTTTAAAGATTTATGGAAGGACAAAGAGCTTCGTTTGGAGGTAAGATAAGTGCTATTTTGGTTGCCGCAGGATCGGCTATCGGTCTGGGTAGTATTTGGCGTTTCCCATATATGGCTGGAGAGCATGGCGGTGCAGCTTTTTTGCTTGTATATCTGTTGTGCGTCTTTGTGGTGGGTATCCCCGTTATGCTCGGAGAGTTTGCCGTAGGACGCGCTACCAAGCAGAATGCCGTAGGCGGTTTTCGTTCGCTATCGAAGCCTTGGCGTTGGCTGGGATATAATGGTGTGATAGGCGCGTTGTTTATTTCGGGATATTATTATGTTGTGGCTGGTTGGTCGTTGGAGTATCTGGTTAGTTCGTTTACGGACCTGTACTCATCGTCTGCTTCATTCTCGGATCAGTTCTCGGCATTTCAACTTTCGCCGCGACAAGCGATTTATACCGTTGTGTTTATTCTGCTTACTCATCTGATTATCATTCGTGGAGTGGAGAAGGGTATCGAGAAGGCTTCGAAGGTGATGATGCCAGCCTTGTTTGTGATCCTTATCATCATGGCGGTGCGAGTGGCGTTTATGCCTAATGCTATAGAGGGTTATCGCTTCTTCTTAGAGCCTAATTTTAAGGAGGCATTCTCTGCCGAGACAATTTTTACTGCTATCGGTCAGGCGTTCTTCTCATTGTCGGTGGGTATGGGTTGTATGGTGACCTATGCCTCATATTTCAAGTCGAACAATAACCTTACGGGAACATCGTTCAGCGTGGCATTGCTTACTCTATTGGTGGCGGTTTTGGCAGGTTTGGTAATCTTCCCAGCTGTATTCAGTGCAGGTTTAGAGCCAGCCGAGGGTGCATCGCTGATTTTTATTACCCTGCCTGAGATCTTTAAGGATATGCCATTGGCTCAGTTGTGGTCGGGGGTATTCTTTATCTTGTTGGTTTTGGCGTCACTCACCTCTACAATCTCATTCCACGAAGTGCTTACTGCATATTTTGCCGAGGAGCATAAACTCTCGCGTAAGGCGGCTACACGCCTTACTTCGGCTCTCTCGATAGCGTTGTGTATGTTGACACTCTTCTGGACTTTTGATGTAGATTTTGCGGGGTTGCATTTAGAGAAG
>JAFOZN010000139.1 GCA_017391185.1 Alistipes sp.
TCATCCTTGATGTTCCAAAGTGATGTGACGATCACGCCTCCCACCAAAGCAAAACCTGCCATTAGGATAAAGAGATAATCCCAACCGAATTGATCAGAGAACCAACCCAAACCTGCTCCTGTGATTACAACCGATAGATAGCTCATAAAGCCGATCAAACCTACGGCCGAAGATGCTGCTTTCTTTGTCGCCTGCTTCGTAGCCACAACGCCCAACAGAGCCTGTGGTCCATAGAGGAAGAATCCCGACAGGGCCAATAGGATCAACACAACGACAGAGTTAGTATCCGATGGGATGAACTGCAAAACAGCCATACAGATCGCTACCAAGAACATCTCCACCACGCACATACGGTGTGACTTGCCGTCGAAGAACTTGTCAGATACCCATCCTGCACAGAGCATACCAGCACATCCAGCGATCTCGAAGATTGCCAATGTCCAACCCGCCAACTCTGGAGAGAGAGGGTTTGCTCGATCCTGCAAGAAGGTTGGACCCCAATCCAAAATGGCAAAACGCACTACATATACAAATAGATCCGTAACGGCCAGGACCCAAATGATTGGGTTGCGGAAGACCTTCTTTCTAAGGAATGCACGGAAAGCCTCAGGCGAGTCGTTATCGTCGAGCTCGGTCTTGGTATTCTCCAACTCTGGAAGACCTACCGACTTAGGTGTGTCACGCAGAGTGATGATAACGAATATAACTCCCGTAGCCGCAATCGCCGCAGGCAACCAGAAGCAGAAACGCCAATCACCAGTAGTTGCGATGATATAACCACAAATCACCGATACGATGGCTGCGCCAATCGAGTGAGAGGTGTTCCAGATAGCGGTCTTCGTAGCCAACTCCTTAGGTGGAATCCAGTGCGCCAAAAGGTGGTTACAAGGAGCAAATCCACAACCCTGGAAGATGTTGTTCAGAACCAGCAATACGGCCATTACAGTCACTATTCCATTCACAAAATCTGGGCCGTCGGCCTGCCCCGTGATCATAAAGCTGAGCTTATCGCTCCAACCAAATGCTACGTTCAGAACGACACAAATCGCAAGACCGAAAGCTAAGTGCCAACGGGCATTTGTACGATCCGACAATACGCCGTTTACGAACTTCGAGATGCCGTAGATAAGTCCCACGAGAGTCAGGATGATACCAAAACTCGTGTTCGAGATTCCATACTCTTCACCCAATGCTGGCATGGCGAACGAGAAGTTCTTACGCACGAAGTAGTAGACCGAATAGCCCACCATTGTACTCAGAATAACTCTCCATTGCCAATATTGGAACGTGTGCTTAGTTTTTGGTGTAGTTTTATTCATGGTTTAGCTCTTATTTCAGATGTTCGTATGTGAATGCCTCCCAAGGAAGGTCAGCATCAGCCTTACCCTTGTCCAAAATCTCGGCGATGTGCATAAGCAATGGGAAGTCGCGCAAATCAACCATACCAAGCTCTGCCTTACGACGGATAGCCTCACCCATCACGCGAGTGATTACAAGGCTCTCGAGAGTGATACCAGCCAATGCCTCAGTAACCTCGTCGTAGTTCAAGCCCTGACCCATCAACACACCACAACGGCGTGTGCGGCCACTGAAGATTGTTACATACAAGTCACCTAAACCGATGCACTCAGACTCGAATGTACCGCCCTGCATCTGCATCAGTGCGTGAGTCTCGCGTACGGCCTGTGTGAATGTACCAGCCTGTGAGTTATAGTGCTGAGGCTCATCCTCGCCGTGCCAACGGATGTTAAGACCTACGGCCAAAGTTACAGCCATTGCGTAAGCGTTCTTCAACGCTACGGCGCTCTCCAAACCGATTACGTCGTTAGTAAGCGAGATGTGGTAGTATGGACGCTGCATAACCTGCTTCATCAGACGCAAGGCCTCGCTATCCTTACCGCAGAATGCAACCTCGGTAGGGTCCATAAATACCAACTCGTATGATGTACAAGGACCACCAACGGCGCAGATAGTGCGGTCGATGCCACGCTTCTTAAGCTCGCTCTCCCAATATCCAGGGTATGAGAGCAACGTACCATCCTCAGTTGCGCGCAAACCCTTTGTCACCGACAAAACAGGCATCTTAGGGTCGAGCTGCATCAAGATCTCGTCGAGAAACCAATCCACACCGAACGAAGATACACCGCCGATAACGAAGTCAGCACCCTCTACAGCCTTCTTCCAATCCTTAAAGTAGTGGTAAGTTACATTCTCAGGGAATGGACGGCTGAACTTCTCGTGCTTACCTGTGCGGATATATCCGTCAATGATTTCGTCATCGAGACAAGTTCCTACGATTCGTACATCGTGGCCGTTCTCTGCAGCTGGGAAGGCAAGAGCCGAACCCATCATACCTGCACCAATAATAGTAATGGTCTTTTTCATTGTTTTGATAATTTTTTTAAGTTGTTCTATTTCGTTTGTTTTAAATTATTTTTCTTGTCTGCGGGCAACATGCTTCGCTCTACGCTATCTTACTCTCAAGCGACGACCAATCTGTAATGTTGTGGTCTTCTTAATTCCGTTGAGCTGGCAGAGCTTGGTAACTGTTGTGCCGTTGTTGATGGCGATGCGACCGAGCGTATCACCCTTTCTTACTGTGTGATACTTCATGGCAGTAGCCTCTTTCTCGATCTTCTTGTCCTCTTCTACACTTTGTACCTCTTCCTCGAAATCCTGAGTGAAACGTGAGTATGGGCTGAAATATGTACGCTTTAAGAGGAATGTCTCTCGGCGCAGATCTCCTGACTCAAAGTCGATCAGACGCAGTGGATCAAACGAGTGTCCCTTGTATCTAATCTCGTAGTGAAGGTGCGAACCCGTACTGCGACCTGTATCACCTCCAGCGCCGATAACCTGACCAGCATTAACCCATTGATTAGGCTCAACGTCCACTCTTGAAAGGTGGGCGTAATATGTCTCCATGCCGTTGTCGTGGCGGATGATAATCAGATTACCATAACCTTTGGCAATGTAGCCGACATATCGTACTCGGCCATCGAATGTAGAGTAGATAGGATCGCCCGTCTCCAAGTCAATGTCGATACCCTGATGGATTCTGCGGCGGCGAGGACCATATTTTGATGTGATACGTCCTTTAATTGGATAGTGATAGCTCTTGAGTGTATCCACCAAATCTACCACCATTGATGTTGGCAGATCCTTTAGCTCTATGTTGTATGGATGAGTCTTGGTTGTGTCCCAATACTCAGTAAATACAGTATCATCTGTGCCTGAAATGGATCTGTCACGCACATACTGCCATGTATTGTCGTTAAAAAGCACGATGCTCAAACCCTCGCTCGATGAGGGGATAGTATCGACAACCAATGCGTCAGTAGTTGAGATACTCTTCTTAGACTCCAGAGGTACGCGCTTTACGATTATAGCGTCCTCGGGCAGGGAGTCTGTGGCTTTGATATTGGTGTTTTTGATTGGTACATCTTGTGCTGATACTGTGCTGAGAGTGAATACCCCCAAGCAGAGGATCAGCGTTTGGCGTAAATTCATTGTTCTTTTGGGTTTTGTGATATGTTATTACTTGTTTTCTTGCTCTTTAATTAACTCCTCAGCGCACTCCAATGCATGGTAAAACTCCTCACCAAAGCGTCTGATGATTGGCTCTTTGAGAGCCTTGTATATTGGTAATCCTATCTTGCGCCCGCACTCCACTGCATCGTGGCATACACCCCAACGGTGGTAATTGAGTCCATACGTGCCGTTTGAGAATTTCATCACTCGAATAGGATAGAGGTGGCATGAGATAGGCTTCAGAAAACTGCATTTACCCTCTCTGTATGCTCGCTCTATGGCGCAGAATGTGATACCGTTCTCCTCGAAGGCGTAGGCACACTCGGCATTGTTTACCAGTGGTGTGGTATAGTCGCCATCTGAATCAACGACCATAAATCCCTGTCGCTCTACCTCACGGCGTCCCTGCTCGGTCATATAAGGAGCATAGGCTTGGTAATTCTCCTCCAACTCATCTACCTCCTCCAATTCAAGTGGTGCTCCAGCATCTCCCTCCACACAACAAATACCTTTGCATTTGCCCAAATCGCAGGCGAAACACTCCCTGAGGATGTCGGCACTCACTATTTTATCATCAATCTCTATCATGGGTTGTAAATATCTTTATATCTAAATTCCAAAATCTCTTGTGTCATCTTCAAAAACTCCTTTGCCTCACTCTTTTCGGGGGCAAGCTCCTCGGCTCGCTTGAAATCATTGATGGCATTCCCCCACTCGTTGAGTCTAAAGTAGCACTTCCCTCGCTCGATGTATAACTCGGCATCATCTTCCGAACAGGCTATTGCGGAGTTCAGTGCAGCGACCTTGCTTGGTAAGCTCCACAATCTCTTCTCTTTGATGTATGAGGCTACCTTCTCCCCTACCATCTCACTTACATCCTCGCCTCGCTCTACGGCATCACGCACTTGGGTTGAGGAGTAGTCGTGTTGTGGTGCATTCTCCAAAAATGTGGTACGCTCGGTCTTGAACTCCATTTCCACACCAGGACGCGGATAAACGTAAATATCATAATCTTCGATAATTCGCTCCGCCTCACGCCACTGAGGGAGTTGGTTTATAAGGTCCGTTCCCATCAAGATCTTAAACTCCATCTGCTCACCATAATTCTCTGTTAGGTGTCTGAGCGTATTTATCGTGTACGATGGTTTCTCTAATAAAAACTCTATTATCGAAGGCTGTATCTGCTCTGGGAAACGTGATTCTAAGCAAGCAATCTCCACCATCGAGTAGCGATCCATCTCCTGAGCCAAAGTCCAATTCTGCTTGAATGGATTTTGTGGTGTGATAATCATTGCTACCACATCGCATAGGTCATGCTCTATGGCATACTCTGCCAGCGCAATGTGTCCTCGATGTATGGGGTTGAACGACCCAAAGTATAGCATCATTCGTTGCTTAGCCATGTCAGAGTGCTTTTTGAGATAAAACCACTGATTACCTGCTTGGTCTGCTCTACCGCCTCGCTCAAAATATCGTTTACGATGACGTGGTCAAACTCTTGGGCCTTGGAGATCTCAAACTCAGCCTTGGCTACACGCTTTTCGATAGTCTCCATCGAATCTGTGGCACGTCCGATGAGTCGCTCACGCAACACCTCTACCGAAGGTGGCATGATGAAGATAGAGCAAGCCACTTCTCCGAAAATCTTTTTGAGGTTGATACCTCCCATCACATCCACATCGAATATGATAATGTTGCCCTTAGACCAGATTCTCTCCATCTCGCTCTTGAGTGTGCCGTAGCAGGTGCCGTTATAGACCTCTTCCCACTCTACGAAAGCATCCTCGCTCACCTTTTGGCGGAACTCCTCCTGCGTGAGGAAGAAGTAATCTACCCCATTCTGTTCCGTACCTCTCGGAGCACGTGATGTAGCCGAGATAGAGAACTCGAATTGTGGAAACACCTTCAATAACTCCTTTACAATCGTAGTCTTGCCCGAACCGCTTGGGGCTGAAAATATGATAAGTTTACCCTGCTCCATTGCTTACAAAATGTTAAGTACCTGCTCCTTGATTTTCTCCAATTCATCCTTCATCTTCACTACGAGAATCTGCATATTTGCCTCGTTGGATTTCGAGCCCAAAGTGTTGATCTCGCGTCCCATTTCCTGAGCTATGAAACCAAGCTTACGACCTACTCCTTCCTCGGTATTAGCCACCTCGCGGAAATAATCGCAATGGTTCTTTAAGCGCACCTTCTCCTCAGTGATATCCAACTTCTCGATATAGAATATCATCTCCTGCTCCAGACGGTTGCTATCAACGTCAACCTTAAGCTGTGCGAGATTCTCTCTGATACGATTCTTGATAGTCTCGGCACGTCCCTTTTCGTATGGCTCTACTTGGAGTTTGTAATCCTCGATCTTATCAACTCGCTTCAATAAATCTGCGATCAAAATAGCACCTTCCTGCTCGCGGAATGAGTTGAAGTGCTGTAAAGCCTGCTCCACAGCCTGCATAATAGCAGTCTCCTCCTCCTCAGAGATCTTCTCGGCGTTGGTCGATACTACATCCGGCAAACGCATGATAGTCGGTACTATGGCATCATAATCGGCATCAATGCCTGCATAGGCAAGCGTATCATTCATCTGACGCAGATACTCGGCAAAAATCTCTTTGTTAATCTTGGCAGAGGTCTCAGTCGAAGTATTCTCAACTGTGATTGAGATGTCGGCCTTACCGCGTTGGATGTATGATGTAGCCATACTGCGGATATTGAACTCTATGGGGCGATATATACCTGGGAGTTTCACCGCCAAATCCAACTGCTTGGAGTTTAGAGAACGTACCTCCACTGTGATCTTTTTTGTAGGCAGAGCTACTTCGCTCTTGCCGAATCCTGTCATTGATTTTATCATCTTTCGGGTCAGGTTTTATGTATAGCAAAAATTAAAATTCTAACATCTTATTTTCGCTCCACCCTTTAGGGTGAAGAAACGAAATGAAAATCTTTGCAAAGTTAATAAAACCTCTTGGTCTGACCAAATTTTTTATCCTATTCTTAGGCTTCAGATGAAAGAAACGGTACCTTTCACTCGAAAGATACCGCATCATTAAAAATTATGAAATGAAAAACTACTTTTCTCTTTCGTTTGGTGTTTTAGATGCATCTTTGCATATATAAACGTTGATGGATGTGAAAAAGACTTAAAATGTAGAAAAAAAATTTCTCATCCCTATTTGATGTGGCGAGGCGTTATGCAGTATTTTTAAGTCGATTACCCTATTTAAACCTTAAATTTCAACAAATATATGCGTAAAAATAAATAAATATCAAA
>JAFOZN010000140.1 GCA_017391185.1 Alistipes sp.
AACATCTTTGAACAAAAATTGACTCTCCTGCCCATCTTCACACTCTATTCTCAAAGCACCTTGCTCTTTGACGCCTAAAATTTTCCCCTTGAAAAGTTCTCCGTTGGGCAGAGCATAGGTGTGCCATTCATCTCGGCGATAAAGGAGTGAATTGTAATCTACAGTGAGCTGCTCTCTCTTCTCTTGGCGCAACATCTCATAACGAGCCATCAACGACTCAATGATTATTTGTAGCACCTCTTCCCGATCAAACTCCACACCCTTGAGTAGAGCCATCGAAGTGGGGTTGGGTAGTGAGGGTGAAAATTCTCGTTGATTGACGTTTATGCCGATGCCAGCTATGGCTCTGGATAATATGGAGCCTTGCAATTTGTGTTCCATGAGTATGCCGACAAGTTTTTTGTCTCCGACATATATGTCGTTAGTCCATTTGATATGAGACTCGATACCAAAATGGCGCATGGCATCTACCATACCCAAAGCGATGACTCTGAGTAACATAAACTGATCTTGCGGAGCGAGGAATGTAGGCTCAAATACAACCGAGAAGGTCAGATTTTCGCCACTCTTACTCTCCCAGCTATGCCCTCTTTGTCCGCGTCCAGCACTCTGCCTTTCTGCCCAAATTACATCCCCTTCGTGGTAGATCGTTTGGGTAGCCTCATCGTTGGTGGAGCTTAGTTCTGTGAATCTGTAAATCATCTCTGAGAAGCAAAATATTTCCACAATGGCGCAGCGTGCAGACACTGCAAAATCTCATCCTCTCGCAGTAGTTCCAAGACCTGATCTCGGCTCATCAGATGTAGCTCTATATCTTCGCCTGCCTCGGTGTTTTGGTCTGTGATGCGCTCAACCCCCGTAGCGAGGAAGGTATAGGTGAGGTTGTTGTGGTTGGTAGGGTTGGCCGAAGTGACCATAAATTGCTGCCACTCACCGCCACCGTAGCCCGTCTCCTCCAGAAGCTCGCGGCGCGCACTCTCTTCTGCGGTCTCGCCCTCCTCGCAACATCCCGCCACAAGTTCATAACGGGTCTGCCCCAAAGCGTGGCGATATTGACTAATCATCACAAATTCACCCTCTTTGGTGATTGCTATGACATTTACCCAATCGGGGAACTCGAAAATATACCAATTGGGGACTATTGCTCCTGTGGGCAGTTCGACACTTTCGCATCTCACGGTAAACCATGGGCGTTTAGCCAAATACTCGCTACTGAGTACCTTCCAAGGACGATGAATAGGCTTTTTCATATACTTTGCTACTCTTTTTCTTGTTTTATTGTGTAAAGATAGATAAAAAAAGGGATAACAATTATGCAAAAAACCAAAAATTCATACCTTTGTAGCCGATTATACAATATATAGATAGAAAGATGAAGGTATATAAGTTTGGAGGAGCTTCGGTACGTAATGCCGATGGAGTGAGAAATCTACGTCATATCGTGGATGGCGAGCAGGAGTTGTTTATCATAGTTTCGGCTATGGGTAAGACTACCAATGCTCTGGAGAGAGTATTTGCACATATCCAGAACGGACGTAAGGCTGAGGCTCAGGAGGAGATAGCTTCTATTAAATCATATCATACGGAGATCATTGACGATTTGTGGAATGGTGAGCATCAGGAGATTTTTGCCGTTAATAAGCTCTTTGCCGAACTTAGTGGTTTGGCTGAGAATGCTGTATATCGTAAAGCTGATGCCGAGTTATGGTATGATACCATCGTGGCTTACGGCGAGTTGATCTCTACAACCATCATTTCGCACTATCTCAACTACACATCAGTGCCTAATCGTTGGATAGATATGCGTACTACATTTGTCACTTCCCCTCGTCACAAGGATGCCAATGTAGATATCCGCACTTCGGCTCTTCGTCTGCGTTCGGCGTTGCAGAATACAGGCGTAGGAGTATTTGTAGGTCAGGGTTTTATAGGTAGCGCACCCGATGGTACTACTACTACCCTCGGTCGAGAGGGTTCGGACTATTCGGCGGCTGTGGTTGCCAATATCCTCAATGCTGAGTCTATGTCTGTATGGAAGGATGTAGATGGAGTGTTGAATGCCGATCCAAAGATCTTTAAGGATGCGGTGAAGATTGATGCGTTGAGTTATTTGGATACCATCGAGTTGGCCTATAGCGGTGCGCAGATTATCCACCCAAAGACCATCAAGCCATTGCAGAACAAGAATATCCCATTGTTTGTTCGTCCATTTGGTGATAAGACCAAGCCTGGTACTGTGATTAATTCTCAGACAGAGCATGTGACGCTGCCGATTATGATCTACAAGCGCGATCAGGTGTTGTTGATCATTCGTTCCAAGGATTTTTCTTTTGTGATGGAGGAGAAGTTCGGCGTGATTTTCTCTTTGCTTGATAGTTTCCGTATCAAGACTCATTTGATTAACAACTCAGCCGTAGATTTGGGTTTGTGTGTCGATGCTTCTTGGCACATTGATGAGTTGATCAAGGCTCTGGAAGAGGAGGATTTCCAGGTTGAGAAGATTGACAATGTAGGTTTGCTCACTATTCGCAACTACAATCCCGATCTCTACAAGCGTTATGTGACCGATCAGAAGAGCATCGTACGTCAGGTCAATCCTGAGTCGGTACGTGTAGTGTTGCGTGAGCCTAATTTTGAGTAGAGGTTTATTACGACAGATATAACAACAGAAAGGTCGCTAACTCATAGTTAGCGACCTTTATTGTTCGTCTTCCTTCTTTTTCTCCGTCTTCTTCTCCCCACCCCTGTTGGGTGTTAGTTTACTTGCTTACGATCTGAAGAGAGGTGTTCTGGTGCTGCTGCTTCCATCTCGTTCTGCATAGCCACCATCTCTATTGCTTCCGATGCTGCTGTGCAGTCGCCTATGGTGATAGGCATATTCCATGCTATCTGCAACTTTGTCAGACCTGAGAGTACAGCTTCGTATTCAGGTGAGTTATCTGGCTCCATGAGTATTATTACGGCATCCACATCGGTATATTCGGCAAAGAATTGTGTCACCAGAGTGACGTTATATACTCTGGGTGCATGTCGAAGCAAGATATTCTGCTCCGTACAGCCCATAGCTTTGAGACTCTCCTTTGCTGCCGATAGATTACGATGGGCAAAGTTACTCTGCTCATCAACTATCACTATACCTATTTTATATTGTGCCATAGCCACTCGTGTGCTACACCCTAAGCCTTAGGCGGGTAAAATACTAAAGGTTCTTCTCTGCCTCGCGTGCATCGTAAGAAGAAGAGTAAGACTCCTTGATAGTCTTATAAATCTCATTAGCCTTCTCCTCCTGACCGAGCTGCTTATATACCAATGCAGCCTTGCGCAAGTACATAGGAGTTGTGAAGTCGTTCTCACTGAGCTTTGCAGCCTGCTCAAAGAGAGTTGCAGCCTTAGCGTAGTCCTTCTTCTCTACTGCGATCTCAGCCTTGATACCAGCAGCCATAGCGTTTACAACATCACCAGGGATACCATCTACTGCAGAGTATTTGTCGATATACTTCTGTGCAGCATCGAAATCGCCAAGGCGCAAGTTGCAAGCAGCAGCGTAAAGGTTAGCAAGGTTACCAGCAGGAGTGTTTGCGTACTCATCAGCTACCTCTGCGAAGCCTGGAGCTGTCTCATCGCCGTTGAGTGCCAACGCGAAATCAGCGTTCTGCTGCTCGAAACGATACTGTGCTTGATAAAGCATCTCCTGAGCCTTGTTCAAACGTGGCTCTGATACGAGCTTCTTGTAACCAAAGATAGCCGCAGCCAATGCGAAGATAACAACGATAGCTGTAACTACCATCTTGCTGTGTTTCTCAAAGAAATTCTCAGTCTGCACGTGTGCATTCTGGAGCATCTGCTCTTCAGGTGTCAATACCTCTTTTGCCATAAATTTTATCTTTTTAGTTAATATTCTTGTGAATCAACCTACAAAAGTAAAATAAAAAAACTAAAAAAGCAAAAAAACAGATGCAGACACCTTATTTTATAATTCATTGGATAGAAATAGTGTAAAAACTCATGAAAAAAGAGTAACTTTGTCTGGAAAATGATTATGCTATGTGGTTAAAGAGGCTTTCACTCATAAATTTTAAGAACATTCGTCAGGCGGAGATAGATCTTTCGGAGCGATTCAATTGTTTCGTGGGAGATAATGGTGCGGGTAAGACTAATGTTTTGGATGCTGTGCACTATCTCTCGATGTCTAAATCGGCTTTTACAATGACCGATGGACAGAGTGTGAGTCATGGCGAGGATTTTTTTGTGGTGGAGGGGTCGTATATTGCAGATTCTGAGCGTTTGGAGGGTGTAAATTGTGCCTTTTCGCGTAAAGGAGGTAAGATCCTAAAACGCAATGGCAAGGAGTATGAGCGCTTGGCTGATCACGTAGGCAATTTCCCTTTGGTGATTGTTTCGCCTCGAGATACGGAGCTTATTATGGATGCCGCTGATGAGCGTCGCCGCTATCTGAATGGATTTATCTCGCAGTTGGATAAAGCATATTTGGCCTCTATGATGCGTTACAATGCTGTTTTGGCTGAGCGAAATCGTTTTTTGAAAACATCCTCCGATGAGCAGATGCTCTTAATCTACGATATGCAACTTTCGGAGCATGGAACGCGCGTGTATGAGCGTAGGCGAGAGATCGTTGATCAGATGCGAGAGATGATTGAGGAGTATTATCGTTTTCTGGCTGAGGATAGAGAGCGAGTAGATATTACCTATCGTTCCGAGTTGGACGATATGCCTCTATCGGATTTGTTGCTCCGTTCGCGCGAGCGTGATATCATCAATCAGTTTACTTGTTCTGGAGTGCATCGTGATGATTTGATCTTTAAGATCGGTGGGTATCCTTTGCGTAAATATGGCTCGCAGGGCCAGCAGAAATCTTTCTTGATAGCTCTCAAGTTGGCTCAATATCGCATGCTTGCAGAACATTGTCATGAACGACCTATATTGTTATTAGATGATCTGTTTGATAAGTTGGATATCGGGCGTGTTGAACGTCTGTTGAGTTTGGTTTCGGCTGAGGAGTTTGGACAGATCTTTATTACCGATTGCAATAAGATTCGTTTGGAGGATACTCTGCAACGTGCAGATGTAGGATATAAGTTGTTTACTGTGGAGCAAGGGGAGGTTAGGTTATGAGACGTACCAAGACTATGTTAGTGGGCGATGTGCTCAAGGAGTTTTTTTCTCGGCCATACGTTGCTGCCAAGGTTGCTGAGGGACGTTTGCCAGATACGTGGCGTGAGATTGTAGGCGATAGAGTGGCTGATCTGACTACGAGTCTAAAGTTAGAAAATCATGTCTTGACGGCGCATATCTCTTCGAGTGTTGTGCGCTCAGAGTTATTTTACCGCCGCGAGAGTTTGATGCAGGAGATTAATCGCTTGTCGGGCGTGAAACTTGTCAATGTGGTGCTTATAAAGTAAGGATATATTATATTTATATCGTGAGGTTATTCCATTTTGGGTAACCTCT
>JAFOZN010000141.1 GCA_017391185.1 Alistipes sp.
GGGTGCTGCCGACAAAATCTCTATGGCCCTATCCAACTCTTCCTCCTCACGACCTGCCATCCACGCCCCCAGATGGGTAGCCTCCATAGCACCAGGGCCTCCGCCACTCAGAAGCAGGAATCCACGCTCGGTGAGCAATTTGCTCGTAAGAGCGATATCTCGATATTGGCTATCGCTACGCAACATGGCGTGTCCGCCCATAATAGCCACCACTCTTCGAGGCTCGTACTCACCTATCAAATCATAGAGGGCATCCGTGATGGAGTGATCGTGCAGGGTGCGCATCAACGTACGGCTGATATCTTTGGCCTGACGGCCATAACTCATATAGCATTTATATACTCTACTATCGAATGTGTCTTCATAACTCTCAGGGCAATGGCGATCAAATCCCGCATAGAGTTCCTTGGCCGAGTAGAGCTTATTACGAAATGGATTATACTCGCAATCCATGCGAGGGAATAGGTAGCAACCTTCCGCCACCCTCTCCCTAAGAGCTTGGGGCAAGGCGCAACCCAAAAAGATGCAATCCTCGAAGCTCACATCTTCGCCTATTGGCTCGCGCGTAAAATCCAGATTCTGAAACGCTTGCTTGCGAATAAGGCCACCTCTGAGGATAATCTCCCGAAGCTCGCTCTGCGACTCCACTTCATGATAATTCTGCTCCATATTCGATTACAATTTAGGGAAGACCATAGGGGCTTGGATGGTCACAAAGTCGGCTCCATTACCACTCTCGGTACAGGTGATACGTACCGCCTTGATAGGCTTCGATGGGTTCTCTATCACACCGCCACCGCACTTGAGATCGCACACTCGGCTGAATGTCTTACCATCGTAGCTCAGCTCCATATATCCCGCATTGAAGATAAATCGTGGCAACTGCAGATTGCCCGTACGCACCTCCATACGGCGACACGAAACAGCCTCCTCGAAGGTGTAGAGAATCCAATCGCCCTCGCGCCCCACCCTCGCGGTGCGAGAGATACGGCCATAGCCCTCGGCATTGGTAAATGGGAAACGCTCGCTCTCTGAGATTGAAGAGGTAATCTTAACCTTGGGCTGAAGCATCCTAAAATGCGCCTTCACACCCGCCTCAGGGCTGCGCGCCCCACCAAAACGGGTATAGAAGCCATAGCGTGCAGGCTTATCGGTCTTGATAGGCTCGGTGTAGAGATGCTCCTCGTCTGAGCCGACAATTTTATAGTAGATATGACTCTTATCATCTGTTTTGGCCGTCAGCAGACCATCTGCGTAGCTCACAGTAGGAGGGAACAAACGGAAATCTATACCCATAGCCACCATACGGCTATAATGGCTCTGGGAAAGTCTCTCATAGAACTCACTCCACTCTCCGCCATCGCCCCTCCAAGCCAATTCGCTCAAGGCGCAGATACGCGGATATACCTGATACTCAAGATAATTATACTCCGTATCGCGGTGCGAGATATAGGCCTCGCTCCAGAATGCGCCCTGCACACCCACCACTCGCTTCATCTCTTCAGGAGTAAAACCCTGCTCCACGAAATCAAACGAAAGAGTCTTGCGGGCATCGAAAATTCCTGCCCAATCGTGGCCATGCTCGCGCTGAGTCTGACGCATATCGAAATAGAAAAAGGCTCCAGGCATCACCACCGTAGAGTAGCCCTCGGATGTAGATTTACGACAAGCAGCAACATCCTTCCAGCCATAGACCTGAGCTTCGAGGCTCAACTCGCCCGAATTTATCGCCTCATTCCAAACGCTCGGTTTCTTGCCATATTTCTCGACAATCTTCGCCACACGATTCATAAAGTGAGCCTGCAACTGCTCACCCTTGCTCATGCCATGCTTTGCCATCAAAGCCTGACAGTCGGGGCACTTCATCCACTGCGCCGTAGAGACCTCATCGCCACCAATATGGATATGTGACGAGGGGAAAAGCTCCGCCAACTCACGCATCACATCATCCAGCAAGGCATAATTAGACTCCTTGGCCACGCACAAAACATTGCGTGTATCGTAGCCATCCGAGGCCTTCAAGCCTGGCGTATAATTGCACAACACTTCGGGATGTACTCTGGCCAAGTTGTGGCTATGCCCTGGCAAATCTATTTCGGGAATAATCTCCACGCCCCTTACAGCAGCATACTCCACCACCTTGAGCATCTGCTCTTGGGTATAGAATCCGCCATAGCGTTTATCCCACTCGCCATAACGTGCCGCAACGGGTGAGCCCACACCTCTAAAACCACCTACCTCGGTGAGTTCAGGGTGCGATTTGATCTCGATACGCCAACCCTCATCATCCGAGAGATGGAGATGTAATTTATTGATTTTATGGTGCGCGAGGTTGTCGATAAAGGCTTTGAGCTCATCGACCTCGATCCACGTACGGCAAACATCGAGCATAAATCCGCGATAGGAGAATCGTGGGCTATCCTCTATCAAGCAGCCACCCACCACAACGGGCAACCGCAGCTCTCCACCATAGACCTCCGAGGGCAGAAGTTGCAAGAAGGTCTCCACCGCGCAATGCACTCCTGCGTATGAGCCACCCACAATCTTAACACCCTCAGCACCGATAGTGAGGCGATACTCCTCGGCATCCAAATTTTTATCCTCACCCAAGGCAATAACGCCACTACTCTTTGCGTTTTCAAGCTGAGTAGTTAAAGGAAGAAATTTCGTAAGGTAATCAGCCAAGGGGCGCAGCTTTTCGGAGTGTGTAATCTTAGTTGTTGTTAATATAGTAAATGCTTCGCCCCTTTTTTCTATCTTCTTTGGCGTGGGCACTATATTTCCCGCCTCTGCCACCAAGCCCAGAAGCATCAACATAGCCACTAAAACCAATCTGCGCAACATAACCTTAGAGCATATATAAGTAAGGAGTCTGGTTGAGCATCATCTCCGCTCGACCTCTATCCGAAAAGATTCCATAGACCGTAGATCCGCTACCCGACATAGCGGCATAGATAGCTCCCGCCTCCAACAGATCTGCCTTAGCTTTGGCAATGGCGGGATGAGCCTCAAAGACAGAGGCCTCGAAATCGTTCTTAACCACCTCCTGCCACTCATCTATCGGACGCGAGAGACGCTCCACAAGTGGCACTTCAGGCATCTGAGGCTTCACTCCAGCATAAGCCTCGCGTGTCGAAACACTCTCCTCAGGCTTAACCAACACGAGCCACATAAAATCCAAATCGAGCTTCACAGGAGTCATAATCTCGCCCCTGCCCTCACACAACTGAGGTGAGTTTCGCACAAAAAATGCGGTATCGCTACCCAACTCCGAAGCCAGCGAGATAAGCGTAGGCTCGTCCAAGCCAAGTTCAAAGATCTCGTTCAAGCCCATAATCACCGCCGTAGCATCCGATGAGCCACCGCCCAGCCCCGCTCCGAAGGGGATATATTTATCGAGTGTGATATGCACCGCACCCACGCCATAACGCTCATGCATCAGACGCCACGCCTTGAGACAGAGATTATCCTCCGCAGGGCAATCCACCGCTATACCTTTGGAATAAAACTCTGGCTCATCACCCTCGATGGGCACAATCTCAATCTCATCGAAGAGTCCCTTGACAGGCACCATCACACTCTGTAGGTCGTGGTAGCCATCCTCACGTTTGCGGATAACGTCCAAACCTATGTTTATCTTACAATTGGCTCTGAGTTTCATATCTTATTGATTGTTAAGTTTTTCGATCAATTCCAAAGTCGCCTCCATCAATGCGGGACGCAAACGCTCGATGCGAGTCTCCCACGCCTCGATAGTACCATCGGCTTGGTCGCTCACGATCTTTATCAGGTGTAATTCAGGTTCTGGCTTGCCACTAAGTCGGGCAAAGAAACGCTTGGCGCGGATGATGGCATAGGCCTCCATCTCCATACAGTCGTAACGCTCCACAATCTTGCGCGTAGCCTCGGAAGAGTCCTCGCCGATAAAGTTATCCGATGAATAGAGCGAGATGCCCTCATCACCCGATGGGAGATACTCTGCCTCGGAGGCAAAGATCGAATCTACATAGATATCACCCTGAGCCACCACCGAGGGGCGCAACAGAGTGGCATAGGGGTGGTGCAGCGATCCGCAAGTACCTACGCTAATCAACTCATCATACTCCTTGGCCCACATAGCCTCCATAGTAGCCTCATAGGCATTGAGTTTACCCACGCCGATGCACTTCACATCGGCCACTTCGCTCAGACGAGCGATATTATCAGCTCCCAGCTCCTCCTCGACAGCCAGAAGCACTAAAATTTTCTTCATATATTTGGATTCTCTTTTCCACAAAAGTAACAAAATCTCACCATTAATAAAAATTTGAGCGAAAATTCGGGCGTAAAGGGCAGAAACTTAAATCTCCACTCACCCAAACGAGATCCTCGAAAAAGACAAAACCTCCGCCTCCGCAACGATTTATCGCATCTTTATGTGGATTTTTGTTCCATTATTGCATATTTTCTATATACGATGGTAATTTATGCTATAAAATTATTAATTTTGAAGGACAATAGCGCACGATATTTCATCGTGACATAAACCTAAAGAAACATCTAAAACAAAAATAACCATGAAACGATTGAATGGCAATGTTACCCTGATTACGGGTGGCGGTAAAGGTATTGGATTTGGTTTGGCAGAGGCATTTGCCGAGGAGGGCTCAAATTTGGTGCTTACGGGCAGAACCGAATCACGTCTGTTAGAGGCTAAAAAGAAATTGGAGGAGAAATATGGCGTAGAGGTGTTGCCACTGGTGGCCGATGGAGCCGATGAGCAGGCCATCAAGATGGTTGTGAGCAAGACCATAGAGCGATTTGGCAAGCTCAACACGCTGGTCAACAACGCCCAAGTCTCGAAATCGGGTACTCCGCTTGTCGAGCACACCAAGGAGGATTTCGATCTTGCTATCTATTCGGGATTGTATGCCGCATTCTTCTATATGCGCGAGTGCCACCCATATTTGAAGGCTTCGCGAGGCTCGGTAATCAACTTCGCTTCGGGTGCAGGCCTATTCGGTAAGTTGGGACAGGCATCCTACGCCGCAGCCAAGGAGGGTATTCGAGGTATGTCGCGTGTGGCTGCTGCCGAGTGGGGCCCCGATGGCGTCAGAGTCAATGTCATCTGCCCTCTGGCTATGACCGAGAGCCTACAACAGTGGAAGGAGAACTTCCCAGAGCTATATGAAAAGACTATACAGGGTATTCCTTTGGGACATTTCGCCGACCCAAAAAGCGATATTGGTCGCGTGTGCGTATTCCTCGCTTCGGACGATGCCGAGTATGTTACGGGCGAGACCATCACCCTCCAAGGCGGTAGCGGTCTAAGACCATAAACCCCAAAAGTAATAGGGATAAGAAAACCTCTCTGAAATTCAGAGAGGTTTTTTCGTGAGTACCGCTCGCATTGGCATTTTAGCGCGAACTTTTGTTTACACCCTCTTTCAGGGGTTGGAGGCAACTTGGGATCTCTCGTTGCGAATCTTGTTTTTCGCACCAAGCAAAGCCTCCCTTATCAACGTTGCGATTAAGGCGAGAGAAGAGCAAATAAATTTGTTCTTCCGAGCCGTAGCAACGAAAAGGAGCGAAGTGAACTTAAAGGGAGGTTTGGAGGGATTGTCTATATAGTCGCGGACACTTCCGCTCAACGCACAAGCAGCAAGAGTTTCTATTTTTCCAATGATTGGCTGGAAAACTTCTGTAAGATAAACAGATGTTTTTCCCTGAAGAATACAGTTTGTTCTTTCAAGCCCCATACCTGTATCA
>JAFOZN010000142.1 GCA_017391185.1 Alistipes sp.
CCTGGATTTGAGAATCTGCCACTTGAGCAGAAGGAGTTGATTTACTATCTGGCTCAGGCTACAAAGTGTGGCCGAGACATTCTCTTTGACCAGAATTTCAAGTACAACCTCACTATCCGCCGCACATTGGAGTCTATCTACACCAAGTATGAGGGTGATCGTACTACGGCTGAGTTCAAGTCTTTGGAGAAATACCTCAAAAAGGTATGGTTTGCCAACGGTATCCACCACCACTACTCTAACGACAAGTTCCGTGCTGAGTTCCCACGCGCATGGTTTGCTCAGCAGGTGGATAAGTATGTAGATCCACAGGAGCTCAAGATCGAGAAGAAGTTGCTCTACAAAATCATCTTCGATGAGACACTCTATGCAACACGCCTTAATCAGAAGGATGGCGTAGATATGGTCACCGAGTCGGCTTGTAACTATTACGAGGGCGTAACCATGAAGGAGGTTGACAAGTTCTACTCTGAGCTTATCGATGAGAACGATCCACGTCCTATATCATACGGTCTTAACTCTAAACTCATGAAGGACGATAGTGGTAAGATCGTAGAGCAGACTTGGAAATTGGGTGGTATGTACTCTGCCGCTATCCAGCAGATTGTATTCTGGTTGGAGAAAGCCGCTGGCGTAGCTCAGGAGCCACAGAAGAGCATCATCAACGCCTTGATCAACTACTATCGTACGGGAGATTTGAGAGAGTTCGATCGTTACAACATCCTTTGGGTAGGTGACAATGTATCGAATGTAGATTTCGTCAACGGCTTTATCGAGGATTATGGTGATCCACTCGGTCGCAAAGCCTCATGGGAGGGTACTGTAAACTTTATGGATAGCTTGGCATGTCGCCGTACACAGATTCTCTCAAAAAATGCTCAGTGGTTTGAGGACAACGCTCCTATCGACCCTGCATTCCGCAAAAAGGAGGTTAAGGGTGTATCTGCAAAGGTTATCACAGTGGCTATGTTGGGTGGAGATTGTTACCCTTCTACCCCTATCGGCATCAACCTTCCTAACGCAGATTGGATCCGTAAGGAGTATGGCTCAAAGTCTGTAACCATCGACAACATCACATACGCCTACGACAAGGCGGCTCAGGGCAACGGCTTTAACGAAGAGTTTATGCTCCGCGGAGAGGATCGCGAGCGCATCAAGAAGTATGGCAAGTTGGCTGATGACCTTCATACCGACCTACACGAGTGCTTGGGACACGGCTCTGGTCAGTTGGCTCCAGGGACAAAGGGTGGTGAGTTGAAGAACTACACCTCTACTTTGGAGGAGACACGTGCCGACCTCTTTGGACTCTACTATTTGGGCGATCCTAAGATGATCGAGATTGGTTTGATCCCATCATTGGATGTTGCTTGGGCTCAGTATGCTGACTATATCATGAATGGTATGATGACTCAGTTCTCACGAATCGAGCTTGGCAAGGATGTCGAGGAGTCACACATGCGTAACCGTAAGCTCATCGCCGAGTGGTGCTATGAGAAGGGCAAGAAGGATAACGTAATTGAGTGGGTGAAGAAGGATGGCAAGTCATATATCGTAGTAAATGACTTTGAGGCTCTGCGCAAGCTCTTCGGCGAGCTTCTCAAGGAGGTTCAGCGCATAAAGTCTAAGGGTGATTATGAGGCAGGTCGCAAGTTGGTCGAGAATTACGCCGTAAAGATTGACCCAGAGCTTCACAAGGAGGTTTTGGAGCGCTACAACAAGTTGGGTATCGAGCCTTATAGCGGTTTTGTAAACCCTGACTATGAGCTTGTAATGGAGAATGGCGAGGTTAAGGATGTGAAATTGGTATATAAATACAACTACACAGAGCAGATGCTTGACTACTCGAAGAACTACTCATTCTTGCCTTCTATCAACTAACATTAGAAGAGTAAAAGAACTTTTTTAGATTAAAAGTCCTCCCACGTGGGGGACTTTTTTATATATAAAACATTTTTATCGGCGTATGGAATTTTTAATTCCGATATAATTATATAACTTTGTCGCATCTATTAGAACAAAACTAATGAAGACTTTTGATAAAGTAAAGGAGCTACAAGAGGAATTAGCTCAGTATCAACCATCCGAGATAGGTTTCGTACCTACGATGGGAGCATTGCATGCAGGCCATCGCTCGCTGGTGGAGAAGGCACGCCGAGAGTGCAAGATAGTAGTGGTAAGCGTATTTGTAAACCCTACTCAGTTTAATGATAAGACAGATCTCAAGAACTATCCTCGTACCCCAGAGGCTGACCTCGCTATACTTGAAGAGGCAGGTGCAGACATCGTCTTGATGCCTACGGTAGAGGAGATATACCCTGAGCCAGATACTCGTCAGTTCGATTTCGGATTGATTGACAAGGTGATGGAGGGAGCGACTCGCCCAGGCCACTTCAACGGTGTAGCACAGGTCGTAAGTCGTCTGTTTGACATCGTAAAGCCAGGCAAGGCTTACTTCGGAGAGAAAGATTTCCAGCAGATCGCAGTGATCAAAGCCATGGTTAAGCAGCTCGGTTTGGAGCTTGAGATCGTGGAGTGCCCTATCATTCGCGATATAGATGGTTTGGCTCTCTCATCGCGCAACCTGCTTCTTACTGCGGAGCATCGTGCTGCTGCGCCAGAGATCTATGCTACGCTCAAGCAGTGTGCCGATAAGGCTCAGCAGATGACACCTCAGCAGCTCACCGAGTGGGTTATCTCCGAGGTAGAGAAGAGCGGGCTACTGAAGGTCATCTATTTCCAAGCGGTAGATTCCCTCTCGATGCAGGAGGTTGCTTCGTGGCAGGAGAGCGAGCATATACAAGGTTGCATAGCTGTACAGGCTGGTGCAATCCGTCTTATAGATAACGTAAAAATCAAATAAACCATGATGATCGAAGTTTTAAAGTCGAAGATTCATCGAGTAAGAGTAACTCAGGCCAATCTGAATTATGTAGGTAGCATCACCATTGATGAGGATTTGCTCGATGCGGCAAACATGATCGAAGGCGAGAAGGTACAGATTTTGGACATCAACAATGGCGAGCGTCTGGAGACCTATATCATCAAGGGTGAGAGAGGTAGCGGATGCGTATGCCTGAATGGCGCTGCTGCTCGTAAGGTGCAGGTAGATGACCTTGTCATCATCGTATCGTATGCCTTGATGGATTTCGAGGAGGCTAAGCAGTTCAAGCCATCTGTCATCTTCCCAGACTCTGCAACAAACCACTTGGTGAAATAAACGAGTAAAAGTTGGATACATTTTTGGCCATAGCCGCCATCATCTGCGGAGTTGTCGGCATCATCGGAGCTATTGCACCTATCATTCCTGGAACAATTCTCTCGTTCGCAGGATTAGTATTGGCATATTGTACCGAACACTCATCCATCAGCGAAGGGACACTATGGATTTGGGGTATTATCTCTATAATTGTCATAGCATTGGACTATATCCTGCCGGGGTATTTCAGCAAAGTATTCGGAGGAACTAAGGCGGGCATCACGGGAGCAACCATCGGAGTTTTGATCGGCGCATTCGTGATAGGTCCTATCGGCATTATCATGGGACCATTTGTCGGTGCTGTCGTGGGTGAAATGATCAAAGAGCGTAGAGCTTTGGACAAAGCTTTGGTAGTAGGTTTTGGCTCATTACTCTCATTCTTTGTCGGCACAGGCATCAAGCTAATTGCCGCAGGCTGGATGATGTACTACATCTGGAAGGATCTATTTGAGCTAATAAAGTCCATCGTATAGAGACTCCTATCGATTCAAAACAAATAGGGCAACACTGTGAAACTTTCAGTGTTACCCTATTTTTATTAATCAGAAATACCTCCTAAAACTCCAATTCAAACTGCAGGCGCAATTGATCCTCTACCTGCTTGGCATCTTGGAACTGTATAGCATACATACCCACAACCATTGCTCCCGCTACATTTGCCACATTATCATCGATAAAAATAGACTCCTCAGCCTTCAAGCCATAGCGACCCAGTAGGCAATCATAGATAGCTGGATCTGGCTTCAAGAGCTTCTCATCGCCCGAAACAACGATTCCGTCAAACTCCGAGAAGATAGGATATGTATCACGTATAAAAGGATATGTCTCGTTTGACCAGTTGGTCAGACCATACACTCCATATCCCGCAGCCTTGAGTCGGCGGATCAAATCAGCTGTACCCTCGACTTCACCGCCAATCATCTCTACCCAACGGCTATGATATATCTCGATAGCCTCCTTATACTCTGGAAACTTCTCCACCATCTCGGCAACACCCTCAGCAAATGGCTTACCGCCATCCATCTGGATATTCCAATCATAGGTACATACGTTATCCAAAAACCAAAGGCTCTTCTCGCTATCGCCGAAATATTTATCATAGAGGTGTCGAGGATTCCAATCAACCAATACACCACCGAAATCAAAAACTACATTCTTTATCATATTCTTCACTTATTATTTATCCGATTATTGCGAAATTTTCACCAATGCCTCTCGATAGGCATTCAAGATTCGCGACTTAGAGATAAATCCCAAATAACGATTATCCCGATCCACCACAGGCAACATCCACGTGTGATTCTCCTCAAAATGTGGCAAGATACTCTGAATCTGCTCATGCTCAAGGATTTTGTATGGAGGTTGTATCATGTAATGGGTAATCGAGCGTCCCCACTTATCACGTTTGAACATATCTTCTCGCAAGTCATCCAATTGTACAACGCCCAAAAGGTGACCAAAATTATCTATCACAGGGAAAATATTTCTACGTGCCGAAGAGATGATATGTACCAAATCGCCCAAAGTCATAGATTCGCGGATACGGATAAAATCGGTCTCCATGAGTTTATCCAGACTCAAAAATACAAAGACCGACTGATCCTTATCATGCGTGAGCAACTCACCGCGCATACGCAACTGCTTGGTATAGATCGAATCCTTATCCAAAGTATAATCCACGGCAAAAGCTATACACGCCACAATCATCAGCGGAATAAACAGCCCATAGCCATTAGAGAGCTCAGCAATAAGGAAGATAGATGTCAGCGGAGCCTTCATCACACCCGCCATCACACCTGCCATACCGACCAAGGTAAATGACACAACAGATACATGCCAATCAAATAGAGCATTACACACCAAAGCCACCGTAGCACCCATAAAAGCACCCACAAAAAGCGATGGAGCAAACGTACCTCCTACACCACCTGCTGCGTTGGTAGTAGCCATAGCTACAACCTTACCAAACATAATGGCTATGACATATACGATAGCAACCCACTCGATACCTCTAAATTTATAGAAGAGTGAATTATCAAAGAGATTCTCCACATTGCCATGCATCAAAGCCATCATACCTTCGTATCCCTCTCCATAGAGTGGTGGAAATACGAAAATCATAACTCCCAACAGCATACCAGCAAAACC
>JAFOZN010000143.1 GCA_017391185.1 Alistipes sp.
ATCTGCTCCCACTCCACATGATGGATTTGTCCCTGCAACTCTCTGCCGCCCAATTTTATGGTCTTAAAATCGGGCGAGAGGCAACTCTCTTGCGTTTTTTCAGACTCATTTGTCGAGACGTTTGCTTTGTGCCAAGTGCGGAAATCTGTGGTGCGATAGGCAAAAATCTCATTCTGCAATGTAGAGTAGATAACAACCCATGTCTTGCCGTCACCGCCATTGATCAGAACAGGGCGGCGGCAACTACCACCCTCGACATAGGGGTAGTCCTGAGGCTTCCAATTGATCAGATCGGGGCTCTGGGTGTAGGCAAATTGGGCGTTATTCTCTCTGGGTGAAAAGACACAATGCCACATGCCTTTTTCATCACGCACCAAGTGCAGGCTTGTCATCTTCTTCTCTGCGCCCCATGTACCGAAGTCGCTGTCGAAGAACGTGCGACCATTGCCAATCGAGCTCCACTTCACGCCATCGGAGCTGAAAGCGAATGCCAATCCTCGCCCGTTGATGTAGGAGAAGAGATACCCTTTGTCGGGTTTGTTGGCATAGAGAGTGAGTGTTGAAGCGATGCTCAGCATGAGGAGTAAAAATCTTTTCATCGATATGTTTTTTAGGGTTAGTATTCTCTTGTTACTCTTTCCACTCGGAGTAGGGATGGCGCAGCAGTTGCGAATTATAGTAGCGTTTGTCGCCCGTAACCTCCTCGCCCAACCATTCGGGGCGTGGGAAAGGTTCGTTGATATCGTTAAGCTCCACCTCGGCTACGGTTAATCCCTCGTTCTGAAAGTAAAACTCATCGACCTCGAAAGTGTGCTTGCCCACAGGGACAAGGTAGCGGCGTTTGGAGATACGGCCTTGGCTGAAAGTGAGTAGCTCGCGCGCCTGCTCCACAGGGATCTCATACTCCCATTCGCTGCGCGAAATGCCGTTTTCAGAGCGACCTTTTATGGTGAGAAAACCCTGCTCATCGCGTGTGCGGATACGTAAAGTGAGGCTCTCGGACTTGGCTATATATCCCTGCTCGATATAGGATGAAGATGTGGCCGACTCCTTATAAGGGCCTTTTACAAGGAATTTTCGCTCAATCTCTTGTTTCATTTTGATTTAGGTTTTCTGCAAATTTACTATATTTGCCCCAAATAACATAAAAAATAAAACTTATTATGCGTAAAATAACCTCTCTTGCCATCATCATGGCATCGGTCGCAATCCTTGCAGCATGCCGTTCAGGTCAAGGTCATCTTGAGCGTGCTGAGCAGATGCGTTCTACGATTTATGAACTTTATGATGTAGATCAGACGGCTCTTTTGTCTGAGAATTATCCTCAGGATGCGCCCGATCAGGTGACATATCTTGCCAATGGTCTGCCAGATTTCAAGAATCAATACTCTTTCCTTTGGCCATATTCTGGTACACTCTCTATGATGACTGCACTCTATGAGGCCAACGGCCTGCCAGAGTGTCTGCAGTTTATCGACAATCAGGTTTTGCCTGGTTTGGAGAGCTATTTTGATAAGAGCCGTGAGCCTCATGCTTATTCCTCTTATATCACAGTCGCTACTTCGGATCGTTTCTACGATGATAACATCTGGTTGGCAATCGACTTTGTGGATCTCTATACCCTCACAGGCCAGAAATGCTACTTGGAGAAGGCTGAGCAGATCTGGAAGTTTGTCATGAGTGGTCACGATGATAAACTCAATGGCGGTATCTATTGGTGTGAGCAGAAGAAGGAGTCGAAGAATACCTGCTCCAATGCCCCTGCTGCGGTCTGTGCCTTGAAGCTCTTTGAGGCTACGGGCGAGCGCGAGTATCTCTCTATTGGCTCAAACCTCTATCGTTGGGTGGTGAGCTGGCTCTATGACCAGAATGAGGGCTTGTTTAGCGACAACATCAGAGTCGAGGATTATAAGATTAGTCCCGCTAAGTATTCCTACAACACAGGCCAGATGATTCAGGCTGCTGCGATGCTATATCGCATCTCCAATCAGTCTCACTATCTTGAGCAGGCTCAATCTTGCGCCGAGTATGCCTACCAGAAGTGGTTCAAGGAGTATGACGGTGGTGTTGTCATGGAGTCGGGCGATGTTTGGTTCGATGCTGTGTTGTTGCGAGGTCTGATAGAGTTGTACGAGGTGGATGGCAACTCAAAATATATAGATGCCGTAGATCATACGCTCCGCTACGCTTGGGAGCATGGCCGTGATGAGAACGGACTCTTCGGTAAGTTCCTCTCTCATCAGCAGGAGGGCAAGCCTAAGCGTTGGTTGCTCACTCAGGCTGCCTATGCCGAGATGTCGGCACGTATGGCCTCACTCAAGCGATAGGCGATGTACGCTCTTGTTACGGGTGCCTCCTCAGGCATGGGCGAGGTGTTTGCCAAGGAGTTGGCCAAGGCGGGTTATGATATCTTGGTGGTGAGTAATCGAGAGGCGGAGAATTGCCGAGTCTGCGAGCAACTCACCCGTGAGTATGGCGTGGATGCCATCCCGATATATTCTGACCTAACGACAGCGTCCGCTGCCGAGGAGCTGTTTGCTCATGTTCAGCGACTTGGCTTGCAGGTTGAGGTGTTGGTGAGTAATGCTGGTGTGTTGCTTTTTTCGCAGATGCAGCATACCTCTTTGGCTGATTTGGATCGCATCATCGCTCTGCATTGTACCACCCCCACCAAGCTATGCCGTCTCTTTGCCGAAGATATGGCTCAGCGAGGGCGAGGATATATCCTTTTGGTAAGCTCCATCACAGCGTGGACTCCATTCCCTACAATCTCACATTATGCTTCTACCAAAGCCTACCTCAAGAGCTTGGGTGAAGCCTTGTGGTATGAGTATCGAGGGCGAGGGGTAAGCATCACTACATTAATGCCATCGGCAGTAGATACGCCACTCTATCGTCTGAACGATAAGACGCGCCGTAGGTTACTCAGTTTTGGGTTGATGATGAGTGCCGAGAGTGTTGTGCGCAAGGCTTTGAAAGCAATGTTCCGAGGTCGGGCAAGATGCCTGCCGGGCGTTGTGACTAAGATCGAAGCAGGTTTTTGTGCCATCATGCCACGTTGGGTGTTGTTGCTCGTAATGCGTATCCCTGTGGTTAGGAAGATTTTGGCGAAAGTGTAAAATAAAGGTTGTTTCCTCTTGCAGGAAACAACCTTTTTTATTTAACACTTCAACTTATACCCTACGCCTCGGATGTTGATAATCTCCACACTCTCATCCTCTTCGAGATGTTTTCTCAGGCGCGAGATAAAGACATTGAGACTGCGCAGATTATAAAACGAATCATCTCCCCACAACTCCTTGAGCAGACTCTCCGCCGAGACCGTGTCGTTCATATTGCGGCATAGTCGCAACAACACCTGCGCCTCGCGTGCCGAGAGCGAGATGTTGCCTCGTGGCGAGTGGATTTTCGATTCGGTGGGGTAGAACTCATAAGAGCCGAAGCTAAAGAGCCTTTCGCTTGGCTGTTCTCTCTGTTTGCGCCCTGCTAAGGCATTGAGCCTCGCTATCAATTCATCTATAGCAAAAGGTTTTCTTAAGAAATCATTTGCACCCACCTCAAATCCGTTTACCACATCCTCCGTAGCCGAGCGTGCTGTCAGAAAGAGTATAGGCACATCGCACCCCTCGGCTCGCAGAGCCTTTACCAGCGAATAGCCATCCATCTTGGGCATCATCACATCGGTCACAATCACATCGGCTCGCTCTTTGCGCCACCTCTCCAATGCCGATAATCCGTCATATGCTGTACGCACGTTGAAGCCTTTGTCTGTCAGCGTGTCAGACAGAATCTCTGCCAACATCTGCTCATCCTCGACCAGCAGCAGGTTAATTTTCTTCTCGTTCATCTTCGGGTAGTGTTATTTTTATTGTTGTGCCCTCGCCTTTGCGACTTGTGGCGTTGATCGTGCCTCCATGGCGTTCCACTATAAGCTTCGAGTAGTATAATCCCAAACCAAATCCACGCACCTCCTGCACATTGCCTTTGGGTATGCGATAAAATTTCTCGAATATATGTTTCAAGTGCTTCTGCTCCATGCCCAAGCCATCATCCTCGATCTCTATTACGCATGCTTTGCCCGAAATGTAGCCGCGGAGCGTGATGTTGACACTCTCGGCGGAGTATTTTATCGAGTTGTCTATTATGGTCGAAAGTATGTTGCTCAGGTGGAAACGGTCGGCTCTGATATACATATCCTCCTTTATCTCAACCTTCAGCGAAACCTGCTTTTCGCTACGTAGCTCAGCCCCCTGTTGCAACTCCTCCAAAAGTGCGCCCAGCCAGAAACGCTCAATGGTGAGTTGTTTCCTGTCGCCATTCTCCAACGATGCCGCCAAGATATGCTCCACCATTTTGGAGAGCTGTCCGAGTTGCAAGGCTGTGATATCCAAATATCGCCTGCGCCTTTTGGGGTCGCTATCTGCCGAGAAGTTGCGCAGGGCATCGTTTGCCGCTACCGCCACCGAGATTGGGGTTTTCAGCTCGTGGGTGATGTTGTGCGTCAGATCTTGTCGCATCAGCTCCAGATTCTTCTGCTCAAACATCGTGCGAAGCAAGTAAATCAACACACCCGCCATAAGCAGTAGCATCAACGCCGAAGAGAGAATCAGACCCCACGTCTCCTGCAAAAACTTTTCGTAAGGCACGCTGATGTATAG
>JAFOZN010000144.1 GCA_017391185.1 Alistipes sp.
CTATAAGACCGCAATGAAGAACAAGCCCGAGAACTCAACCTATCTCTTCACTTCGTTCGATAAGCGCACCCTGCGAATGATGCAGTCACTGCACCGCGATGCAGATTTGATGCTCATCATCGGCAAGCCTATCAGCGATGACTGCATCAATCAGGCTCTGGAGCTGGGCGTGAAGCGTCTGGCGTGCAATATGGGTGGCACAAGCCGCGATATGGTGAACAAGGCGAAGAAAGCGGGTCTGATTGTGTCGCTCTGGCCAGGTCAGTCGATTGAGGACTTCCAGCTCGGTGTGGCACTCGGAGCTGATGCTTTGTGCTGCGACAAGGCTGTTGAGGTGATGCAGTTCGCCAAAAAGAATATGCCTTGGGTGAAGTTGCAGAAGCATAAGTAAGCCCAATAGGCGCATAAAAACGAAAAAGCCTTTCAGTTGATACTGAAAGGCTTTTTTGTGGACCCAGAGGGGCATGATCCCACGACCTTCGGATTATGAGTCCGCTGCTCTAACCAACTGAGCTATGGGTCCGCACACAACCCTTTTCGGGCTTTGCGACTGCAAAGATAGGATAAAAATTTGTAAAACAAAAAGTTTCGCATATAAAAAGTGTGCAGATTAAACCTTTTGTTTCCAAACACAGTCCTGAGATATTACAATGTGGCGATGCCGAGCGTGTAAATAATCGGACGATGATTTGTTTTTCGTGGAATATTTGATTATCTTCGCCTGATAATTTGTCTTAAATATCAAAAACGATAACCATGAGAAACAATTTAAAACTAATTCTCCTTACTGCGTTGGCATCTTTGGTTTGTGCCACATCGGCTGTGGGACAAACCCAGCCCACTGCTCCCGACAACTCGAAGTATATCTTAACTCCACCAGCACCCGATACTCCGCGTATCAATAGTGCCAGAGTGTTTGGAGTGCGCCCCAAGGCTGAGTTTAGATATACCATTGCCGCTACAGGTATTCGCCCTATGACATTCTCGGCTGAAGGACTGCCTAAGGGCTTGAAACTCGATTCTGAGAGTGGAATTATTACAGGCGTGCTTCGCAAGGCGGGCACATATCATGTTACGTTGCGTGCCAAGAATGCGTTGGGTGAGGCTGAGCGAGATTTGCGTATCGTTGTGGGTGAGGATATCCTGCTTACCCCTCCTATGGGTTGGAACTCATGGAATTGCTGGGGCGGAGCTGTGAGTCAGGAGAAGGTCCTAAGTTCGGCAAAGGCTATGGTCGATAAGGGCTTGGTGAATTATGGCTGGACATATATTAATATAGACGATGGCTGGCAGGGCGTGCGTGGCGGTAAGTATAATGCCATTCAGCCTAACGATAAGTTCCCCGACATCAAAGGCTTGGTGGATGAGTTGCACTCGATGGGACTAAAGGCTGGTATCTATTCGGCTCCATGGGTTGCTACATATCAAGGTCATATCGGTACGCAGTGTGATAATCCCGAAGGTAAATACGATTGGGTAGAGAAGGGTGTGTGCGATGAGAACTATAAGCTCAAAGACCCGAAGGGTAAACTGCATAGCGGTTATTTCCGTTACCATGGTGCTTACTCTTTTGCCGAGGCGGATGCCAAGCAGTGGGCGGATTGGGGTATAGATTATCTGAAGTACGATTGGAATCCAAACGACTATTATTATACTAAGGAGATGGCTGATGCCTTGCGTGCCACAGGTCGTGACATCGCTTTAAGTATCTCTGGTTCAGACCCATTTGCTCTGGCTCACTCGTGGCGTGAGCTGACTCAGTGCTGGCGAACAACAGACGATATTTTCGATACGTGGAGCAGTATTATGCGTATCGGCTTTGGTCCTCAGGATCGTTGGCCTGCCTTCAGTGGTCCAGGTCATTGGGCAGATGCCGATATGTTGGTTGTCGGTATGGTAGGTTGGGGACCTAATCTGCACTATACGCGCCTGACCCCAGATGAGCAATATACTCATATCTCGTTGTGGAGTCTCTTCTCTTCTCCGATGTTGATCGGTTGTGATATTGCGCAGATGGATGATTTTACGCTAAGTCTTTTGTGTAACCATGAGGTAAATGATATTATGCAGGATCCGTTGGGTATGCGTGCTGTGCCATATTTCCGTGGTGATGGATATGTGGTCTATGTAAAGATTCTGGAGAATGGTAATTTGGCGGTAGGACTTTTCAATACCTCTACCAAGCCTCAGAAGATAGGTTTTACACCTCGTACCCTCGGCTTGTGGAGTAAGGAGATTACCATCCGTGATGTATGGCGTCAGAAGGATGTGGCGAAGATTGGTCCACGCGATCGTTATGAGGAGGAGATTGCTCCTCATGGATGTTCTCTGTTGATTGTCTCACCTCCAAACACAATGGAAAAGATTGTGGATAAACCTTATGTGATTAAGCAGTAGAGACGATATGTAGCCTGAAAATGCTCTGCCGAGAGTGTAATCGCCGAAAATCAAGCAAATAAATGGATTTTTCTTGGGGAAAAGTTTGGCGGAAAGAATAAAAATTGTACCTTTGCGCCGAATTAAGTACTTAATTAAACAAAAAGACGAAATGAAAAAGGGTATTCATCCAGAGAATTATCGTTTAGTGGCATTCAAGGATATGTCGAATGACCACGTGTTTTTGTGCAGGTCCGCCGTTTCGACAAAGGAGACCATCGAGGTGAACGGCGAAACCTATCC
>JAFOZN010000145.1 GCA_017391185.1 Alistipes sp.
AGGGTGTACATATCCAGCGATACAAAGGTCTTGGTGAGATGAACGCTCAGCAGTTGTGGGATACTACAATGAACCCTGAGACTCGTATCTTGCGTCAAGTAAATATCGAGAACGCTGCCGAGGCAGATAGAATCTTCTCTATGCTGATGGGTGAAGAAGTTCCTCCGCGTAGAGAGTTTATCGAGAAGAATGCACACTACGCAAACATCGATGCGTAAGCAATAAGAACTTTAGAGAGGATTGCTACTTGAGTGTGGGAATCCTCTTTTTGTATAAAACCGAAGAGCAATATGGCTGATAAAATTACGATAATAGGAGTTGCTGGCGGTAGTGGCTCAGGTAAAAGTACGCTGGTAAAGAAGTTGCAGGAGGCGTTTCGAGGAGACGATGTAGCTACGCTATGTCATGACTACTATTACAAGGCTCACTCCGAACTCACTTACGAGGAGCGCACTAAACTCAACTACGACCATCCACAGGCCTTCGATACTGATATGATGGTCGAGCATATCAAGGCTCTGAAGAGCAACGTACCGATTGAGCATCCCGTATATTCATTTGTAGAGCATAATCGCACCGAGGAGCGTGTGCCTGTCAAGCCATCCAAGGTAATTATAATTGATGGCATTTTGATCTTCGAGAATAAGGAGCTGCGAGATCTGATGGATATCAAGGTTTTTGTAGATACCGATGCTGATGTGAGATTGGCTCGCCGAATCCTCAGAGATGTATGTGAGAGAGGTCGCAGTATGCAGTCGGTCATAGACCAATATCTCACCACAGTAAAACCCATGCACGAAGAATTTGTCGAGCCCTCAAAGAAATATGCCGATGTGATTATCCCCGAAGGAGGATTTAACTCGGTGGCGGTGGAGATGCTCATACAAAATATCAAATCCCTGATTAAGTAAAGAATAGGCTGAAGTCAATCGACCTCAGCCTATTATCTTACTCAGACATGTGTTCTATCAAGATTTTCAGACCTATCAATATCAAAATTATACCTCCGAAAATCTCGGCTCTGGATTTGTATCTACAACCAAAGATATTACCTATCTTGAGCCCTATCATCGAGAGGATCATCGTCACCACTCCGATAACCATTATCGCCGCCCATATATTCACCCCCAAGAAGGCCAACGAAACACCCACAGCCAAAGCATCAATACTTGTGGCTACGGCTAAGGTCAACATCTCTCGAATCGAAAAATCGGGTTTAGCTTCGCACTCATCATCTCCATGCAATGCCTCGCGGACCATGTTAAAACCAATAATAGCCAACAAGATAAAAGCAATCCAATGATCTATATTCTTCACCAGCGAAGCGAAACTAATTCCTAATAGATAGCCAACGATAGGCATCAAAGCTTGGAATCCGCCAAACCACAGACCTACACTCATCGTATGGCGTGGCTCAATCTTACGCACCGAAAGTCCCTTGCCAATAGATACGGCAAAGGCATCCATCGCAAGACCAACAGCAATTATGAGTAAATCCCAAAATCCCATTACAAACCTGTAATACGTTTTATCTCATTAAGTTTATTAAGAGCCTCCAACGGAGTCAATGAATTGATATCCAACCCCTTGATTTGATCTCTGATCTGAATCAATACAGGATCATCCAACTGGAACATCGAGAGTTGCATACTACCCTGCTGAGCCACATCAGCTACCTGCTTTGCCGAAGGCTGTCCCTTACGGCGGCGTGATGGAGAGAGAATCTTTTCGGATGAAGATGCTATGGCCTGCTCATTACCTCCATACACACTCTCCAGATTGGTCAAAATATCTGTTGCACGCTTTACAATACTCTGAGGCATACCTGCCATACGTGCCACATGGATACCAAAAGAGTGTTCTGTACCACCTCGCGCCAACTTTCGCAGGAATACGATAGTCTTATCAATCTCCTTGACCGAGACGTGGTAGTTCTTTATGCGTGGGAAGAGCTGTTCCATTTCATTGAGCTCATGGTAGTGAGTCGCAAAGAGTGTCTTGGCATGGGCCTTTGGGAAATTGTGAATATACTCCACCATCGCCCACGCAATCGAGATACCATCATATGTGCTTGTACCTCGGCCAATCTCATCGAGCAGTATAAGACTGCGATTAGAGAGGTTATTCAAAATACTTGCCGACTCCAACATCTCGACCATAAAGGTAGATTCTCCTTGTGAGATATTATCTGAAGCTCCTACACGAGTAAAGATTTTATCTACCACTCCGATGTGTGCCTTCGAGGCTGGCACAAACGAACCCATCTGCGCCATCAAGATAATGAGCGCAGTCTGGCGAAGCAAAGCAGACTTACCAGACATGTTAGGACCGGTAATCATCATAATCTGCTGCTCGGTATCGTTGAGCATAACATCGTTAGGGATATACTCCTCGCCCACGGCCATCAAGCGTTCAATCACAGGATGGCGACCATCTCTAATATCAATCAAATCGCCCTGATCAAGAGTAGGACGTACATACCTACACTCCTGAGCCATCTTGGCAAAAGACTGCAAACAGTCGATGCGTGCAATGGCAGCAGCATCACTAAGGATAATCTTGAGATGGCGCGAAACAAAGGCCAAAATCTGAGCGTAGATCTCTTGCTCCAGAGCCAGGATTCTATCTTGTGCGCCAAGAATTTTCTCCTCATACTCCTTCAACTCCGCAGTGATATATCGCTCGGCCGAGGTTAAGGTCTGCTTACGAATCCATCCCTCTGGAACCTTATCTTTGTGAGTATTACGCACTTCGATATAGTAGCCAAAGACGTTGTTGTAGCTTATTTTCAAGGATGGAATGCCTGTAATCTCACTCTCGCGTTGTACGATCTGCTGCAAAACATCTTTGCCATGCATGGCTATGCGTCTCAGGTCATCCAACTCGGCAGATACACCATCGGCAATCACACCACCCTTCTGAATCTGATTATTCGCAGGATCGGGATAGATATCTTGAGCCAAACGGTCACGTACAGCCGTAAGCGGATCAATCTTCGAGGCTATATCATGCAAGCAATCAACATCCGTTGACTCCAACAGAGCCTTGAGATCCTCCACCGCCGAGAGGGAATTTTTAAGTTGCACCAACTCTCGTGGCAGAATCTTCGATGCGGCGATACGAGACGACAGACGCTCCAGGTCTCCAATCTGGGAAATCTGTTCTCTGAGGGTGGCAGCCAACTCTGAATCATGAGTCAAAGCCTCCACAACATCTTGCCTACGCTCAATACGCTTCACATCGAGTAGTGGCATGGCAATCCAACGCTTCAACAAGCGGCCACCCATCGAGGTAAGTGTGCGATCTATCACATCGGAAAAACTACTCTTCTCTGAGCCTGCGCCCGAAAAGAGTTCGAGATTGCGGATGGTGAATTTATCGATCCAGACATAATCTTTCTGGTCAAGACGAGAGATAGAAGCTATATGTGAGACTTCGCGA
>JAFOZN010000146.1 GCA_017391185.1 Alistipes sp.
CACCAGCCCACTTACCGAACATACCTGTGGTATAGCCGTTATCCTTCATAATCTCGGTAATGAGCACATGGCGCGGATCGTAGGGATGTTGGCCTGCGATAGAGAAATCATCGTTGATCCCATATTTTACAATCGGCACACCTCGCCAATACTCCTTATTGCCTCTAACCTCGGTATGTCCACTATGCTGACCTGTCATAAACGAAGCACGCGAAGGTGCACTGACAGGGCTACCAGCATAGGCCTGAGTAAAGCGGATTCCACCTCGTGCCATAGAGTCAATATTGGGAGTGGAGATAAGTTTCTGACCATAACACCCCAGATCGCCATAGCCCATATCATCGCACATTATATATATAATATTGGGCTTCTGCGCTCCATTTGCGCCTTCGGCATAGACTCCGCCTGCGGTCAAGACCACACCTCCTCCAAGAAGTATTACGCTACGTTTCATTCTCGATACGATTGATTGATGTACAAATATAGCGAAAATAAATAGATATATAGAAAACTCCTCAAAAGATACACTAACAAAAACAAAGAATCCACCCGACCTATAGGTCAGATGGATTCTCTATCGTTATATACAAGATGAATTTTACTTCATCTCTACCAAAGCCTTACCTGTCATCTCCTTTGGCTGCTCCAAGCCCATGAGCTTCAACACGGTTGGAGCAACGTCAGCCAAAATACCATCCTCGACCTTAGCCACGCGGTCAGAAACAACTACGATTGGCACAGGGTTGAGTGAGTGGGCTGTATTAGGAGTACCGTCATTATTCACTGCATTATCTGCATTACCATGATCGGCAATCATCACAACCTCGTAGCCATTAGCCTTAGCAGCCTCTACAACCTCTGATACACACTCATCAACAGCCTTCACAGCCTTCTCGATAGCCTCATAGATACCTGTATGGCCAACCATATCGCCGTTTGCGAAGTTCAAACAGATAAAATCATACTTCTGCTCACCCAAAGCAACCACCAACTTATCCTTCACCTCATAAGCGCTCATCTCAGGCTGGAGATCATATGTAGCAACCTTTGGAGAGGCCACCAAGATACGAGACTCATTCTCAAACTCAGCCTCACGACCACCATTGAGGAAGAATGTCACGTGAGCATACTTCTCAGTCTCAGCAATACGCAACTGAGAGAGGCCCAAAGAAGATACATACTCGCCGATGGTATTGCGCACGTTCTCCTTATCGAAGAGGATGTGCAAGCCCTTGAAGTTAGCATCGTATGGAGTCATACAGCAGTAGTAGAGTGGCATAGTGTGCATACCCTCTGCTGGCATATCCTCCTGAGTGAGGACGATAGTGATCTCCTTAGCACGGTCGTTACGATAGTTATAGAAGATAACCATATCGTTTGGCTTAATACGGCCGATAACCTCACCATTCTCATCAATACGAACGATAGGCTTTACGAACTCATCTGTCACGCCCTCATCATAAGAACGCTGCATAGCCTCTACCATATCGGTAGCTGCATCACCAACACCATTTACCAAACAGTCGTATGCGATCTTAACACGCTCCCAACGCTTATCGCGATCCATAGCATAGTAACGACCGATGATAGATGCGATCTTACCTGTTGACTTAGCCAACTGTGCTTCTACATCGGCGATAAAGCCCTTACCACTCTTAGGATCAGTATCACGACCATCCATGAAGCAATGAACGAATGTATTCTCAATACCGTAGTGCTTAGCAATCTCGGCAAGTTTATAAAGGTGCTCGATAGAAGAGTGTACACCACCGTCAGATGTAAGACCCATGAAGTGAACATTCACGCCATTTGACTTAGCATACTCAAACGCCTTTACAATCTCCTCATTCTCGAAGATAGAGTTGTCGGCACAAGCACGGTTAATCTTCACCAAATCCTGATATACGACACGACCAGCACCGATATTAAGGTGACCTACCTCAGAATTACCCATCTGACCGTTAGGCAAACCTACGTTCTCGCCATCGGTACGCAACTGAGCGTGAGGATACTTCTCGGTCATAGCCGAGATGTATGCTGGATGCATAGTGCTGATTACGTCTGACTTGGTACCATTACCGATTCCCCAACCATCGAGAATCATCAATAAAACTTTCTTGTCCATTTCTATATTTTATTATTCGTTAAAATTCTTTTAGTTCAACTTAGAGCTGATAATCTCTACCGCCTTGTCGATTGCCGACTGCAAGCCATCAGGATTCTTACCTCCAGCAGTAGCGAAGAACTTCTGACCGCCACCACCGCCATTGATCAACTTGGCAGCCTCGCGTACCACAGCACCTGCATCTACACCCTTAGCTACGATATCATCACCAATCATCACAGCCAACATAGGCTTATTATCAGAAACTGAACCCAAGACCATGATAATATCTCCTACGCGTGAACGCAAAATGTATGCCAAATCCTTAATCATATTTGAACCATAAGGCACCTGACGAGCGATAACAAATGCGCCATCACCACTACGCTCTGCGAGAATCTTCTCCACCAAAGCATCAATCTGCTCCTTATGCAACTGCTCGATCTCCTTCTGCAACGACTCGTTGTTCTCCAAAATCTTCTTGATAGCAACCTCTACCTTAGGATTGTTCACCAACTCGGCAATACCGTGAATCTGATCCTCCAACGAGTAGAGCATCTCCTCGGCACGAAGTGATGTCACAGCCTCGATACGGCGAACACCTGCCGAGATAGCACTCTCGCTGATGATCTTAAAGAGTCCGATGGTACCAGTAGCCAAAGTGTGAGTACCACCACACAACTCTACCGACTCACCGAACTTCACCACGCGAACCTTATCGCCATACTTCTCGCCGAACAGGGCGATAGCACCCATAGCATTGGCCTCCTCCATCGAAGCCTCGCGATTCTCCTCCAAAGGATAGTTCGAACGAATAGCCTTATTCACCAAACGTTCTACCTCGCGCAACTCCTCAGAAGTAACCTTCTGGAAGTGAGAGAAGTCAAAACGAAGGCTCTGAGGAGTAACCATAGAACCCTTCTGCTCAACATGAGTACCCAACACCTTGCGTAAAGCCTGATCCAAAAGGTGAGTTGCGGTATGATTATTTGCCGCAGCCTTACGTTTCTCGGCATCTACCACAGCTGTAAACTCAACCTCAAGATTCTCTGGCAACTCAGTCACAACGTGTATAATCAAACCATTCTCCTTCTCGGTAGCTACGATCTGAGTCTTCTGGCCCTGAGCCTCGATATAACCTGTATCACCGATCTGACCACCCGAATTACCATAGAATGGAGTCTGATCAAATACCAACTGATATGTAGTCTTACCCTTAGATGTCACACGGCGATAGCGAGCAATATGGATAGGCGCAGTCAAAGTATCGTAACCGATAAATTCGCACTTCTCGATAGGCTTGAGCTCCTGCCAATCGTCAATATCCTGAGCTGCTGCGTTACGCGAACGTGCCTTCTGAGCCTGAAGCTCTGCCTCAAAGCCCTCAAGATCTACACTCACACCCTGCTCACGAGCGATAAGCTCGGTAAGGTCGATAGGGAAACCGAATGTATCATAGAGCTCAAACGCATCCTTACCTGCGATCTGGCCACCCTTGCCTACCTTAGCAATAACACGATCCAAGAGGTTAATACCAGTAGCGAGTGTACGCAAGAATGATGCCTCCTCCTCTTCGATTACGCGCTCGATGAGAGTCTGCTGCTGACGAAGCTCAGGGAACTGATGGCCCATCTGCTCAGCCAAGCCTGCAACCAACTTACACAATGTAGGCTCATTGAAGCCCAAGTATGTATAGCCGTAACGTACCGCACGGCGCAAGATACGGCGAATCACATAACCAGCCTTAGCATTGGCTGGAAGCTGGCCATCGGCAATAGAGAAGGCAATGGCACGCAAGTGATCGGCAATAACTCGCATAGCAATATCGCACTTCTCATCCTCACCATATTTCTTATCAGCCATCGAAGCCAAACGAGAGATTGTAGGTTGGAATACATCTGTGTCGTAGTTTGACTTCTTACCCTGAAGAATCATACACAAACGCTCGAAGCCCATACCTGTATCTACGTGCTTAGCTGGAAGTGGCTCAAGCTCACCATTTGCTTTACGGTTGAACTGCATGAATACCAAGTTCCAGATCTCGATAACCAAGTGGTGACCAGCATTGACCATATCGCGGCCTGGGACCTTAGCGATATCAGCCTCATCACGCAAGTCAAAGTGAATCTCACTACATGGACCGCAAGGACCTGTCTCACCCATCTCCCAGAAATTATCGTGCTTATTACCACGGATGATATGATCCTCTGGCAAATACTGCTTCCAGAAATCATATGCCTCCTGATCGAATGGTACGCCATCAGACTCACTACCCTCAAATACGGTAGCATACATACGGCTCTTATCCAAACCATAGACCTCAGTCAAAAGCTCCCACGCCCAAGCGATAGCCTCCTTCTTGAAATAATCACCAAAAGACCAGTTACCCAACATCTCGAACATGGTGTGGTGGTAGGTGTCGTGTCCTACCTCCTCCAAGTCGTTATGCTTACCCGATACACGCAAACACTTCTGAGTGTCGGCAGCACGTGGAGTCACGCGTGGTGAGTTACCCAAGAAAATATCCTTAAACTGATTCATTCCCGCATTGGTAAACATCAATGTAGGATCATTCTTTACGACCATCGGAGCTGATGGAACAATGGTATGCTCCTTCGACTTAAAGAAGTCAAGAAAAGCCTGTCTAATTTTATTTGATTCCATTTTAATATATTGTTTTTATTACTCTATTCGTTATTATCTCGTAACAGATTGCAAATTTACACATTTTACGCTAAATTTGCA
>JAFOZN010000147.1 GCA_017391185.1 Alistipes sp.
GGTCATTTTTCTTGACCGCCCTAATCCCAATGGAATGTATGTTGATGGACCTCTGCTCGATATGGCGAAGTATAAGTCGGGCGTTGGAGCATTGCCAATCCCCGTTGTGCATGGTCTGACTATGGGCGAGATTGCCATGATGGCTCAAGGCGAGGGTTGGAGCCGTAAATGCGATGTAAGGGTTGTAAAGTGTAGTGGATATACCCATCAGACTCGTTATACGTTGCCTATCGCACCATCGCCCAATTTGCCTAATCAACACTCGATATATCTCTATCCATCGACTTGTCTTTTCGAGGGTACAGTATGTTCATTGGGGCGTGGAACAGATGCTCCTTTCCAGATTTATGGTCATCCCGATTATAAGGGTGGTGAGTTTGAATTTACCCCTCGCTCGGTGGCTGGAGCAAAGAATCCTCCGCTAAAGGATCAGAAGTGCCATGGCGTGGATTTGCGAGGGCTGGATGATGAGCAGATTATCGCCTCAGGCTTCAATCTCGAATATGTGATTGATGCATATCGTAATCTCGACATGGGAGAGAAGTTCTTTACACGTATGTTCTTACTCCTAACGGGTGTGGATTACATCAAGCAGATGATTATCGAGGGTAAATCGGCAGATGAGATTCGCAAAGTGTGGCAGAAGGATGTCGAGGAGTTCAAGCTCTTGCGCCGCGGGTATCTGCTCTATGAGGAGTAGCTCTGACTAAACTGCCAATGTCGGCAGATAGTATATCGCAATACCAGCCAAGGCAGAGAGTACGATCAACAATATAGGATTTACCTTACGATAAGATAGGTAACACGCCCCCAAGAATAGCAGCCAACTCCACACGTCAATAAAACTTGCTCCCTCTTTAGATGAAGGGAATAGCAGTAGAAGAGCTGCCGAGATAATCATGCCGATTACTATAGGCCGCATACCCGAAATTATGCCTTTGAAAAGGTGATTATCCTTAAGCAACAGGAAGAATCGTGTGATCAGGGTCATAATCGTCAGCGCTGGCATACATACCGAGACGGTCGCCACGATAGATCCCCAAAATCCCGCTACGCTATATCCTACATATGTTGCCGAGTTGATAGCTATGGGCCCTGGGGTCATCTGAGATATTGCCACAATGTCGGCAAATTCGGCATTTGTCAACCAACCGTTCTGTACCACTATCTCGTTTTGGATAAGCGATAGCATGGCATATCCGCCTCCGAACCCAAAGAATCCTATCTTGAGGTAGCTTATGAATAGTTGCAAATAGATCATCTCTGCACCTCCTTTCCCTTAAAAGCAACCCACAATGCTCCACCCGCTGCACCAGCCAAAAGCAGATAGATAGGCGATACTCCGAAATGCCAAATCACAAATGCAACAGCCGCAGCTATGCTAATCATCGTCCAATGTAAACCTTTGGTAAAGCCGAGTATCGGCGCAAGAATCAGCGCAACCACTACAGGGCGCATCCCTTTGAAGGCGGCATCCACTATTGGGTTCTCCCTGATTTGCGAAAAGAATATAGCTACCGTTAGGATTATCAGAAACGAAGGTAGTATTACACCCCACAGAGCAGCCAAAGCCCCTTTGTAACCACACATCTTGTAACCGACAAATACCGCAGTGTTGAGCGATATTGGGCCAGGTGCCGATTGGGCGAGTGTCAGCAGATCCAAGAACTCACGCTCCTCTATCCAATGGCGTGAGTCTATGACCTCGCGTTGGATAATAGGAATCATGGCATATCCTCCTCCGAAGGTGAATAGGCCAATTTTAAAAAATGAGACGAAGAGTTCTGCTAACTGCTTCATTGTTTGCTATTTTTTACGCGCGAAACGGCAGAATGTACCCAATGGAAGCTCCTTGCCGAAACGATCCTTGAAGAATAGCTCTCCCATCTCTTCGCTACCTGTCTCACCGAAGCTCTGACGCAGGGCAGTACGGGCCAACAGAGCCGATAAGCCCATAGAGTAGAGATTAAGCACGAGGAATCCATGCTCTTTATCCAACAAGGCTGCGCAGCACTCCAACATCTCGCAGATATTCTCTTCCAACACCCACTTTTCGCCATTAGCTCCACGTCCGTATGCTGGAGGATCAAGTATTATACCATCATATTTATTTCCGCGTCTAACCTCACGGCGTACAAACTTCAAGGCATCCTCCACGATCCAACGCACACCCTCTAAGTGGCTATTCTCCATATTCTCGCGCGACCAAGTGACCACCTGCTTTACCGAATCCACATGAGTAACATCTGCTCCTGCAGAGCGAGCCGCGAGGGTAGCACCTCCCGTATATGCAAAGAGATTCAGTATCTTTGGCTGTACTCCGCTTTGGCGTTGAGATTCGATCTGGTCATAGATGAAATTCCAATTTGCCGCCTGCTCAGGGAAGATTCCAACATGTTTAAATGATGTAAGTCCCAGACGCATACTTAGATGCATATCCTTGTAGTGATACTTCACCTGCCACCTGTCGGGCATATGATTTTTGGTACGCCACTCTCCACGCTCCTCATTTTTGGATGATGATGAGCGCATAAATGAGGCATCGGCCATCCTCTGCCACTCCTCTTCGCTGAGTGATTTATGCCAGATGGCTTGAGGCTCTGGTCGGCGAGTGATGTAATCTCCGAAACGCTCCAACTTCTCGAAATCGCCCGAATCAATCAACTCATAGTCGGCAAATGCGGGTGTAAGTAATTTACTCATATCTTGGTTATGTTTTACTCTTTGTTTTGTGGTTTTATGCTGCAATCATATAGTGACATTAGGCAACGCTTGCAGTCAAACTCCAGACGATATTTGGAATATCCGTGTTCGATATATAGCTCTGCTTTGAGTCGGGGATTCTCTTTGAGACACTCCCCAATCTCTCGGCGGATGCAGTAGGTCGAGATCATTACCCTCTCTGTCGATGTAGGCAGAGTCTCCAAAGCAGTCTCAATCTGCTCTACACCATGTTTAAGATAGAACTTTTCGGAGAGCGAGTTGGTCACATTCTCATATCTCGAAACTCGCTTCGATGGATATCGTGCCGAGCCATTATCGTGCAAAATGTTGTGGGGTAGCGCTCTTTGGATTCTTCTTATGCGCAACTCCTCCAATGCCCTGCGTCTTAACTCGGAGATAAGTGATGCGGGAGCGAAAAATTCACCACCTTCGATATGGATATCCCTGATTTCAAATATAGTACCACCGCACTTAGCAATCTGCTTGCGAGCCGTGTCAGCCATCTTCTCCGCACTGTTAGAGGGCGATAGAGGGATATTTTCGGATAGCGATAGTTCGATCCCCTCTTCATCCTTGAGCCAAAGTTCACAACCACTCTTAGAGAGTCTAAGTCGCGCTTCGACACCTATCACTCGGCGTGTGCGGCTGCGCTCCAACTGCATAGTGAAACTATGGTCGTAGTTGCGGAAGATCTTTGCTCCTAAAGTTATCCCATCCATACGGTTAGGGATGATTTGCTCGCCTTCGATAGTGTTGATGTTGGTGCCGAAAAGCCCGTTTGGGGTTATGGCACATATTCCATCGGCAGGCGACAGGTCGGCTTTTTTGTCTAAAAAGAAACCTCGGCGAGAGAGCTTTGCGATCTGCCCGATATATTCACCTATGGCTTTGGGGGTGTCAAACGATGCCACATCGGCCTTGCGACCATGTAACATATACTCCGAACCACCTCGTGTAAAGCTTTTGGCAGGGTTGGGCTCAAAATCTATTATCGAACGGCCAAACGACTGACGCCTGAGATCATCTCGGCGAGAGATTATCTGATCCAACAATTTACGGTAGTGGCTGACTATGTTTTTGATATAGCGATTATCCTTTAGGCGGCCCTCGATTTTAAAAGATGTTATGCCAGCATCAATCAACTCCTCCAAACTCTCCGATAGATCCATGTCTTTGACCGAAAGCAGGTGTTTGCCTTGCATTATGAGTCGGCCATTGCTATCTCTTAGGTCGTAGGGCAGACGGCATGGCTGAGAACACTCTCCTCTGTTTCCGCTACGATTCGAGGTTGAGCGCGAGAGGAAACATCTACCACTATGTCCCACGCAAATCGCACCATGGATAAAACACTCCAACTCGGCTGTCGTAGCTTGGCGTATGGCTCGAATCTCCTCCAACGAGAGTGCTCGCTCCAAAATTATGCGAGAGAATCCGCACTCCTCCAAAAATTTCGCACCCTCGGGGGTGGTATTACCCACCTGAGTTGAGGCATGAAGCTCTACATTGAGCCCCATTTCTCGGAGTGCCATATCCTGTATGATGAGTGCATCGATGCCTGCGGCGATAAGCTCCTCGGCTTGGGCTTTAGCTTGAGATAACTCCTCATCGTAGAGTACCGTATTCATCGTAGAGTGTACCCTCACACCATACTGGTGGGCATACTCCACCGCACGTGCAATCTCCTCTATGGAGTTTGCCGCTCCTCGGCGAGCTCCGAAACGAGCCGCACCCATGTA
>JAFOZN010000148.1 GCA_017391185.1 Alistipes sp.
GAGTCGTTGCCTAAGTGGGTATTTGTCGAGTGGTCGGCAGCCAATGACTTCGTGCAGGATGTCAACTATCCTAACAATATGATTTTTGCCGAGATGTTGGATGTTGTGGATAGACTCTATGGCGATAAGGCTCTGGCTGAGAAGGCAGACAAGATGCGTGAGGAGATCATCCGCCAATCATACAACGGCGAGTTCTTCATCGACAACGCCATCCGCAATAAGCGTACAGGCAAATTGGAGCTTACCAACAATATCACCGAGACTTGCCAATACTACGCTTTCCACTTCAATACCGTATCTCCAAAGTCGCATCCCGAATTGTGGGCAAAGCTCAGAGATAAGTTCGGCCCTGTGCGTAAGACCAACAATGAATTCCCTCAGGTGCATCCAGCCAACGCCTTTATAGGCAACTACTTGCGTTTGGAGTTACTCTCTCGCGAGAAGCTCTCGGCACAGATCCTGAGCGAGTGTATCGATGAGTATATGATCATGGCCGAGCGTACGGGTACACTATGGGAGAATATGACTCCACATGCAAGCTGCAACCACGGCTTTGCATCGCACATTGCGCACGTGCTGAAGCGTGATGTAGCAGGTATATATGATGTTGCGCCCGTAGAGAAGAAGATCTATCTTAGGTTTATCGACAGCGGTCTGAAGCAGTGTAAGGTTTCATTCCCTGTGGGCGAGGATAAGATTGCCTTGGAGTGGAGTGTCGAGAATGGCACATTCGATGTCCGCGCCTCAATCCCCGAAGGCTACACTTGCGAGGTGATACCTACATCGAGCGAGGTGAATATTTCTATGGAGTAGGAAATCTCACTTAAAAGTTAAATAGGTCGGTTGTTTAAGTGCAACCGACCTATTTATTATAATTTGGAAGTGCTAAATAAGGCGTGCGAAAGCAACAATCTCGGCAGAAGCATTGGCGAAGAAAAAGCGGTAGGAAAAATTTACGGCAAGCCTCGGCTTGTAAAATGAAGACCTTTTGATTGCTTCAAAAGTGCGTAGCATTCATTTTAGTAAATTTTTGCTACCGATCACGACAATGATTCACCGAGCGCATTTTTGCGCTACTTTTTGGCGTCAAAAAGTAGCAAAACTTAAGTTTAAGAGCAAATGAAAACAGGTGTTGATATAAAAGATGAAAACCTTGCCACGTAGTAATTGAAGGTCGATTTTCATTCAGAGACACCAATCCTCAGCCTACAGCTTCGGTGGAGTGATATTATCCTTACCATACCAAAAAAGATTACCCTTGGCCGAAGCCAAGGGTAATTTCTTTTTTGCAGTTTATTGATCTTACAACTTGCGTACCCAGATATTACGGAAGCTGATAGGCTCACTTGGGTCACCATGCATCTGCAACTGGATAGGACCATCGCCATGCTTCACCACGCGTGGCAAACCGATATACTCGGTAGTACCCTGAATAGCGAAGTTGTTGAGCAACAACACGCCATTGTGGATCAAAGTGATGGTAGGGTGTACCTTGTATGTGCCATCCTCGTTGAATACAGGAGCGTTGTAGATAATGTCATAAACATTCCACTCGCCTGGCTTACGCATAGCGTTTGCCAAAGGACGTACCTGCTTGTAGATGCTACCTGTCTGACCGTTAGAGTAGGTCTCGTTGTTGTAGCAGTCGAGGATCTGCACCTCGTACATACCCTGCAAGAAGATACCGCTGTTACCGCGTCCCTGACCTGTACCTGTGATGTTCTCAGGCACCATCCACTCGATATGGAGCTGCATAGAGCCGAAGTGCATCTTGGTCTCGATGTCACCCTTGCTCTTATCTACTGTAAACACGCCATCGTGTACCTTCCAAGCAGCCTCGCCACCGCCACGGCTCTTCCATGCGCTGAGGTTTGTGCCGTCAAAAAGCACGATGGCATCCGATGGAGCTGAATTGGTCTTAATGTCGCCTGGAGTCACCACCTTAGGCTGTGGAGTCCAGAACTCAGTCATGCCAGGGCGCATACCCTCAGGTTTTGGATACTCCTTTTTCTGCTGCTCTTGAGCAGACGCACCTGCAAAAAGCATCACTGCAAGTGCTGATAAAATTACTCTCTTCATCTTTTTTGTGTTTTATATTAGGTTAAAAATTTCTAAAACTTAGGCATCTTCCAACCATTGCGATACTCGCGCGAAAGGAGCTTGTTTGCCTCGCGATTGTCAAACGCTTTTCGCTTCTCATCGTAGTGTAGGGCTTCGCCCGTGCGTGCCGAGATATTACCCAAGTGGGCAAACTTGGCACACAAAGCTCCATTATCCACAGTACAAGCAGTCTGCTTGTTGCGGCTGCGCACGCAATCCAAGAAGTTGCGCATATGACGATGGCGGTCTGTGTAATCGGGCTCGCGCACCTCGACTGGAATTTTATTATGCAGAGGATATACCTGCCAATTTTCACGATTTACGACCAGCGAACCATTCTCGCCCACGAACTCCACACCGTAGCAACGGCCATAAGGGCCCGATTCAAAGGCTTGGTTTGACCAATTGATCGTAAAGTCATCGTACTCCCATACTACCGACATTGTGTCGAAGGTCTCGGCCATATTTTGGGGATTGCAGAAATTTCCGCCCGAAGCCACTACGCGCTTAGGCATACTCTTTACGTTCATGCCCCAAAGAGCCATATCCAACAGGTGTACGCCCCAATCGGTGAGCAATCCGCCGCCATAGTCCCAGAACATACGCCACAGACCGTGATAATAGCGCGTGTTATACTCTCTTTTGGGGGCAGGTCCCAACCACATATCAAAATCTATATCCTTAGGCGTAGGCTCGGTGGCTGCATAAGGGACATTGCAATAGGAGAAGTTGGCCCAGACATTGACCTTGGCTATGCGTCCCAGCTTGCCGCTGTCGATATATCGTTTCATCTCGTGCCAATGTTCGCCACTGCGTTGTTGCTGACCTACTTGTATTACCTGATTGTAGTGGTGAGAAGCTGCCGCCATCAAATCACACTCTGCAATGGTGTTGGCGATAGGCTTCTCTACATATACGTCTTTGCCTGCCGAGCATGAGTCTATCATCTGCAAACAATGCCAATGGTCGGGAGAGCCGATCACTACCACATCTATATCCTTACGCTCCAACATCTTGCGATAGTCGCCATAGAGGTCAGGTTTACGAGAGCTGCGCTTTACTATCTCGGCTGCACGCGACTTGAGCAACGAACTATTGACATCGCACAAAGCCACACATTGCGTCTCTGGGAAAGCCAACATATCGTTCAAGTCGCCCCAGCCCATATTGCGCAAACCGATAAGGCCTATATTGATGCGATCACTCGCTGCTACCTTACGGGCAAAAGCCGAACTCTGATCCAAAATAGATGGGGCTACAACTCCTGCAGCCGCCATTGCGCCCATGCGTTTAAGGAAATCTCTGCGTGTTACCATATTAGAGTAGTGTTATGTGAATTTTAGGTTTTTAGGTTATGATTTCTCAAAGATACGAAAAATCTCTAACTATGGGCAAACAACCTTGAGAAAATATGATTTTAGACGTTAAGTATCAACAAAAAGAAGCTGTATAGCAAAGTGATTTTGTCGTTACGCCTGTCCTCAAAATCCACATCTATGCTTTAGCAAACTGCGGTTCTCGGACTACGCAAGCCTAAAAATCCCACTTGTTATACAACTCCTAATGAAAGGAGGGCGCTAACATGATTGTTAGCGCCCTCGCTCTGTTTCTATCTAATTGACATAGCTCCCTTGCGTGGCGAAGCATCCAAACGGATGGCGACAAAGACCAGAATGGTAAATGCCACCAACGAAGAGCCTCCATAGCTCAGGAATGGCAACGGGATACCCATCACAGGTATCAGACCTACGGTCATACCTATATTCACAAGCGCGTGGAAGAGAAGAATCGAGGCCACGCAGTAGCTATAGATACGGCTAAAAGGCTCTTGCTGTCTCTCGCCCATCTTCATTAACCTAAGGATCAAGGCGCAGAGCAAAGCCATCACCACCATAGCTCCGATGAATCCCCACTCCTCGCCTACGGTGCAGAAGATGAAGTCGGTATGCTTCTCAGGTACGAAGTTATATTTGATCTGAGTTCCCTCCATAAAGCCCTTGCCGAAGAGTCCGCCCGAACCGATGGCGATCTTCGACTGGTTGACGTTATAATCCACACCACTCGGATCGTTGATAATACCCAAGAAGCTGAGGATTCGCTCCTTCTGGTGGGGCTTCAAGACTGACTCGAAGATGACATCAGCCGTAGGTACAAAGACCATTGAGCCGATAAAGAGTGCCAACGTAAGGAATATCGATGTGAGATTCTTCTTGATGGCAAAGATAGCTGCGATGACTACTCCCGCGATGGTGGTGATAATCAGCGCAGAGTATCCGCTTAGTGCCCCATCCCAGAATATGGCCGATGCGCCATAGAGCAGGAGTGAAGTCATACCAATGGCTGCCACAAAGATTATATGCAGTCGCCAATATCCGCCGATCATCATCGCGTTGGAGATGGTAAAGAGCAGAATCAGGACTACGAGCAAGATGAGTGGCGAGAAAAGGAACGAGAAGATAAACAGTGTAGCTACCATGATAATCGGGATACAGAGCCACTTGTTCAAACCCTCGCGGTAGAGCACCATGATAAACGAGCAGAGCACTACGCCCGAACCCGTATCGTTTTGCATGATGATGATAGCCAGAGGCAGGAGTATGATAGATGCCACGCGAATCAGGTTGCCGATGCGCTTGATGGAGAAGGTGTAGTTACTCATCAGTCGCGCCACAGCCAATGCCGTAGC
>JAFOZN010000149.1 GCA_017391185.1 Alistipes sp.
AGTGTTGGTCAGTGATGAGCCACGTACTTCTATCAATGCAAAATTTACTAAACTTCTTTCGTTGGATAATGTGAAACAGGAATTCGGTTCAAATCCTGATATTCAAATTAAGGAACAGGGTAATAGCATTACGTTGAGTCTTAAGGATAATCCTACGGAGGAGATAGGTGCTATATTTTCTCGTGAAGATGGCAGATTGCATGAGTGTGGTGCAAGACGTAAGGAAGCTTCGGGGCAATGGGTTAAGTTACTTTCAGCCAAAATAGATTATTCAACCCCTGTTTCTAAGGCAGAGATTACATCCGTACCGAAAAAATAAACATGAGATAAAGAGTTAGTGTGAAAACAGAAGAGTCCGTCTGAATTTCAGGCGGACTCTAATTATTTGATATGTAAGAAACCTTACTTTGCAATCTGCTTGATAGACTCCAAGTTCTTTGGGTTGGCAGCCTTCTTGCCCTCTGGAGTATAGACATACTCGATACGGTCGGCAAAATACTCCTCCACCTTGCCACGAACAATCTTCATCGTACTATTCACAAGACCGTTCTGCTCGGTGAATGGTTCACCCACGATAGCCAAAGCTCCTGGCAACCAGCGATCTGGGAACTCATCGGCATAGATTCCGCCTGTGCGATACTTATCCACCTCGCCATAGATTGCCTGTGCTACCTTAGCCAATGACTCCTCGTCATTCTTGCCGCCGAGCATCGAACGTACCGCCTCGCGGTTAGGTACTACGATAGCCGATGTGAAAGGACTCTGGTTGTTGTAGATGATAATCTGGTCGATCAGAGGTGACTTATCCACGATAGCCTCCTCCATACCCTCTGGGCTATACTTCTCGCCATCGGCAGAAATCAAAAGGCTCTTGAAACGTCCCAAGACGTAGAGGAATCCATCCTCAGCCATGTAACCCATATCGCCCGTATAGAGCCAACCATCCTTCACAGTCTCGGCAGTAGCCGAAGGATTCTTCCAGTAGCCAGCCATCACGTTCTCGCCCTTGATCACGATCTCGCCCTTTACGCCACAAGGCATCTCCTTGCCCTCTTCGTCCAAAATCTTGATGTCGAGTGGCTCGATGAGCTTACCCGAAGAGCCGAAGCGGTGGTTACCCGCACCGATTGAGTTGGTCGAGATAATTGGTGTAGCCTCCGACAGACCATAGCCCTGATACATAGGCATACCCACGGCATAGAAGAAACGCTGCAACTCCGAGTCGAGCAATGCGCCTCCACCCACGAAGAACTGCAGCTCGCCGCCGAAGCCCTCGCGCACCTTTTTATAGAGGATATTATCAAACAAGCTTACCAATGGTTTGAGAATAAAACGCCATCCCTTACCCTTAGAGAAACCATCCTGATTATACTCGTAAGAAACCTTCAAGGCAAACTTAAACAACTTCTCGGCGGTAGGGCCACTCTTCTTGATCGATGTCTCGATGCTCTTGCGGAAATTCTTGGCAAGGGCAGGAACCGAGAGGAGGAAATGTGGCTTGACCTCCTTGATGTTGAGTGGGATATTCTTCAGCGTCTCCATCGGAGTGCGACCAACCTGAGTTGTAGCTACCGAAGCACCGCAAGCAATCATGATATAGAATCCGCAAACGTGTGCAAAACAGTGGTCAAGCGGAAGGATGATCAACGTACGATATGTCGATGGAATTGAGATACGAGTCAAGGCCTGCTCTACGTTGGCAGTATAGTTGCGGTGAGTAAGGATTACACCCTTAGGATCGGCAGTAGTACCCGATGTATAGGTGATAGTGGCGTAGTCGTCATTCTGTACAGCCTGACCTATAGCGAGGAACTCCTTCTCGTTGGTCTTGAGATACTCCTCACCCTTAGCCATTACATCCGAAAGCAAAATCTCACCCTCCTCCAACTCTGTCACGCCATCGAAGATGATGACACTCTTGACAAGAGGCAACTGCTCGCGGATTTTACGGATTTTAGGTAACTGATTGCGCGATACGAAAATAGTCTCAACATCTGCATGGCGCAAACGGAAAAGAAGGTCGTTTGCCTCCTCCAACTTAATAGAGAGTGGCACACTGATAGCTCCTGCATACAAAAGGCCAAGCTCCGAGATGATCCAATTGTTGCAACCCTCGGCCAAGATTGATACAGTCTGCTTGGGCTTTACACCCATAGATGTCAAACCTGCACCCACCTTCAAAGCCAAAGCCTTGGTCTCAGCGTAGGTTGTCTCCTCAAACTTAGTCGTACGCTTCTCCATCAAGAAGCATTTGTTACCATATTTGGCAACAGATGACTCGAAAAGATCAATAATAGTTTTCTTCATAATTATTTATTCTGTTTGCAGCCCGATCATCCTTACCGCGACAAAAAGTATGAGTCGAACCTTCTGTTATTTTTATAATTTTAATCCATCTTCAATACAGCCAAGAATGCCGACTGAGGCACCTGCACCTGACCTACCTGACGCATACGCTTCTTACCAGCCTTCTGCTTCTCCAAAAGTTTGCGCTTACGCGAAATATCACCTCCGTAACACTTGGCAGTAACATCCTTGCGGACAGCCTTCACAGTCTCGCGAGCGATAATCTTTGAACCGATAGCTGCCTGTATAGCAATATCAAACTGCTGGCGAGGGATCAGCTCCTTGAGCTTCTCACACATCTTACGTCCGAAGTCGTAGGCGTGGTCGGCATATATGAGCGAAGACAAGGCATCGACAGGCTCACCGTTGAGCAAGATGTCGAGCTTGGCAAGGCGGCTTGGTTGATAACCCGTACGGTGGTAGTCAAACGATGCGTAGCCCTTGGAGATACTCTTGAGTTTATCGTAGAAGTCGAAGACAATCTCCGAAAGTGGCATGTCGAAATTGATCTCCACACGATCCTGAGTGAT
>JAFOZN010000150.1 GCA_017391185.1 Alistipes sp.
CAGCGAGCCTACGCCATAGACCTCTATGCCATCCACCACCGAAGCCTCATCGCCATTCTCGCGTGGCACAAAGATACGCTTCAAGCCCTGCTCCTTGGCAGCAATAGTGATAGGCAAAATGCCCTTCACACCTCTGACGCTACCATCGAGCGAAAGCTCACCCACGAATGCCGAACTCTCCAAACCCTCAGTAGGAATCTGCTCGGTAGCGGCAAGAATAGCCACAGCAATGGGCAAATCGAAACCTGAACCCTCTTTACGCAGATCGGCTGGGGCGAGGTTTACCACACATTTACGGGCGGTCATCCTAAAACCCGAATTCTCAAAAGCGGCTCGCACACGTTGCTCGCTCTCCTTGACAGCATTATCGGGCAGTCCCACGATAAAGAGCCCCAAGCCGCCACCCGTGATGCTCACCTCGACTCTCACGCCGAGTGCCCCGATGCCGACCAAAGCCCCTGTATGTGTACTGATGACCATGCTCTGAATTTTATTTTTTTCTTAACCTCAAAACTCAAACTTCATCCCTTCAAAAGGGAATTTTGAATCTTGAATTTTGAATTTAGAATTTAGAACGGCACCTCCTCCGAGATAGGAGGTTGCTGATCTATATTTGTCGGGCCCTGCATGAGGTCAAACTCTCCGCCACCCATAGCTGCTGCCAAACCACCACCCGCAGGTGCAGCCAAAGGATCCTCGACTCCTGAGCCTATACTGCTGGCAATCTCTTTGTATCCGCCACCCGTACCCAGAGGATCGGCAGCGGTAGAGTTCTCGCCCGCCTCCATATCGGCAAAACGTGCCTGATCCTTTAGGAAGCGGAGCTTCACATCGGTCACCGCACCATTACGGTGCTTAGCCAAGATGATCTCTGCCATACCTGCCGTAGGCATACCATTCTCATCGGTATTGATACCGTAATACTCTGGACGGTGGATAAATGCTACGATATCGGCATCCTGCTCGATAGCTCCCGACTCTCGCAGGTCACTAAGCTGAGGGCGCTTCGATCCGCCACGAGTCTCCGTAGCACGGCTGAGCTGCGAGAGGGCAATCATCGGCACGTTCAACTCCTTGGCGATAGCCTTCAACGTACGCGAGATAAATGCCACCTCCTGCTCACGGTTACCCTTCGAATCCTGATTTCCTGTCATGAGCTGCAGGTAGTCGATGACGATGATCTTGATATCGTGACGCATCTTCAGTCGGCGAGCCTTAGAACGGAACTCAAAGACCGAGAGAGCAGGCGTATCGTCAATATATAGCGGAGCTGTCCCCAGAGGGCGTGTGGCACTCTCCAAGTGTCGCCACTGATCGGGAGTCAAACGTCCCGACTTGATATCGTTACCTGCCAAACCTGTCTCGGCAACGATAAGACGCATCATAAGTTGCACCGCCGACATCTCCAACGAGAAGAAGGCCACAGGTGACTCATAATCAATAGCCATATTACGCGCCATCGAGAGCACGAAAGCGGTCTTACCCATAGATGGACGTGCCGCGATGATGACCAAGTCACTTGGCTGCCAACCTAAAGTCACACGATCCAGAGCCATAAAGCCCGAAGGTACACCATTGAAGGCGGAGGTATTTTTGCTGGCCTCCTCGATCTGAGCCAAAGCCTTTGCCAAGACATCCTTGGCATTCTGCACCGAACGGCGCACATGACCTTCAGCAACCTTGAAGATCTCACCCTCGGCATAGCCGATAAGATCGGTCACATCTTGATCCTCATCGTATGAACGGCGTTGAATCTCGGTAGCCGAGCGAATCAACTCACGCTGGACATATTTCTGAGCAATGATTTTGGCATGGAACTCGACATTGGCTGCCGAACCCACCTTCTGAGTCAGATTGGCAAGATAGGCTGCGCCGCCCACCTTCTTGAGCTCCTTGCGCACCTTCAAACGCTCGGTAACGGTATAGAGGTCGATGGGTTTGAGCTCTGCCGAGAGCGACTCTATGGCACGATAGATCGTGCGATGCTCCTCGGTATAGAAAGCATCTGCCGAGACATACTCCTGCACGGAGATGATACTATCCTTCTCCAGCATCAGGGCACCCAATACCGCCTGCTCAAGCTCTACGGCTTGGGGTGGTACGGTGCCTACAACAGCTGTTTCGGTCACTTTATCGTATGCCTCCTTGTTTGAGGCTGAGGGGGTATAATTTTTTGCCATAAAAGTCGGATTTTTTCAAGATTCAAAATTAATAAATTTTGTCCAAACAACAAGTGGTTATCTGCAAAAATTGCTTCCTGCTAATAAAACACCCGTTACGGGTACGATGGGATGGTGCAGGATTAAGATCTGCCCCATTATTTTCCTACTAAATATCCTTCAGCAAAAAAATGCTTCCTATATGTTAATTTGCATAATTGTTGTATATTTGCAAATGAAGTACGCACCTTCGGGCTGAATTGAATTGAATTAGCACCTTGCGGATGATGGGGATTCAACCAAAGCCTGTCTTTAGGGCAGCGAAGTTACGTATTAATCCGAAGCAGCATCGTAACACTGGCTATCCAATCCGTTGAGAATGCAACTTTGCAAACAACAGCACGGACGGACGCAAAGATACGGTGCTACGACTTTTTAATAAGCAGTACTCTTCTATATCTCCAACGAGTATCCAATCTTCTTTAACCGCCGGAACTTTCAACCTAATAGGATGCCCTATCTGGTGTTATGGGGAATTAGTACCAATTTCTCAGTGTTATGCCCCTGTTTGAGGTAGGTTACATACACGTTACGCACCCGTGCGCCGGTCGCCATCAAACATTGCAAGCAATGTCTATGCTGCCCCTCGACTTACATGTGTTAAGCCTGCCGCTAGCG
>JAFOZN010000151.1 GCA_017391185.1 Alistipes sp.
TATGGAAACTAAACTCAGTTTATACAATACACTTACTCGCAGTAAGGAAATTTTTGAGCCACTCAATGAGGGTCGCGTGGGAATGTACGTTTGCGGTCCTACCGTATATGGTGATCCACATTTGGGCCATGCTCGCCCATCCATCACTTTCGACCTTATGTTCCGTTATCTTAAGGCCTTGGGTTATAAGGTGCGCTATGTTCGCAACATTACCGATGTAGGCCATCTGGAGCATGATGCCGATGAGGGAGAGGATAAGATCGCTAAGAAGGCTCGCCTTGAGCAGTTGGAGCCTATGGAGGTGGCGCACTACTATACCGAGCGTTACCACAAAGCTATGGAGCAGCTCAATGTCTTGACTCCATCTATCGAGCCACACGCTTCGGGGCACATCATGGAGCAGATAGATTTCGTTCAGCGCATTTTCGATGCAGGTTATGCCTATGAATCAAACGGCTCGGTATATTTCGATGTTGAGAAGTATAACAAGGATTACCACTACGGTAAACTCTCTGGTCGCAATCTGGAAGATATCGTAGCCAATACTCGCGACTTGGATGGTCAGGGCGATAAGCGTCACTCTTACGATTTTGCTCTCTGGAAGAAGGCTTCGCCAGAGCATATCATGCGTTGGAAGTCGCCATGGAGCGATGGCTTCCCTGGTTGGCATATGGAGTGCTCGGCTATGAGTTGTAAATACTTGGGCGAGCAGTTTGATATCCATGGTGGCGGTATGGATTTGATGTTCCCACACCATGAGTGCGAGATTGCTCAGGCTACAGCTGCTTTGGGTAAGGATTCAGCTCGCTATTGGGTGCATAATAATATGATTACTATCGATGGCCAGAAGATGGGTAAGTCGTATGGTAACTTCATCACTATGGAGCAACTCTTCAACGGAGAGCATCCTAAGTTGGAGCAACCATATTCTCCTATGACTATCCGTTTCTTTATCCTTCAGGCTCACTATCGCTCTACACTCGATTTCTCTAATGCTGCATTGCAGGCTGCCGAGAAGGGCTTCGATCGCTTGATGAAGGGCGTAGAGACTTTGTCTAAGTTGAAGGCTTCAGCTACCTCTTCGGTGGAGATTGCCGATTTGGAGAAGCGTTGCCAGGAGGCTATGGATGATGATTTGAACTCTCCAATGGTTATCTCTGCTCTGTTTGACTATGTGCGCGTAATCAATCAGATTGCCGAGGGCCAGCAGACCATCTCTCAGGCAGATTTGGACGAGCTCAAGAGAGTGGTAAATCTCTATGTATTCGATATTCTCGGTCTTCGCAACGAGAAGCAGGAGGGTGCCGCAGGTGGTGGCGATATGCTCGCAAAGGTTGTTGATATGATTCTCGCCGTACGTCAGGATGCCAAGGCTAACAAGGATTGGGCTACATCAGATAAGATCCGTAACGAACTCACTGCCATCGGTATCCGTGTTAAAGACCGTAAAGACGGTGTTGATTGGGAAATCGAGTAAAATTCCTTCTGATTGGCTCTTTTGGCGTCTGGCTTGATTTCGGGTTGCTCACATACGCTTAAGTATGCTCCGCACCCTCAATCTGCGACCAGCCTCAAAATAGCTCAATCATAAGAAGTTTTGGGGTGGTAGAATTATGGCAGACAAAGAAAATAAGACCTCAAAAGGTCAATATATGGCCATTGGTTTGGCTTTAGGTCTTGGCGTAGGTGCCGCGATAGGAAATATCCCGATTGGCCTTTGTATAGGTGTTGCACTCGGTGCTGCATATTCTGCCATAGGAGATAAATATAATAATAAAGAAGAATAATCACTTCTAAAGACTTTTGGCCCTGCAACATAAGGAGCGTAAGCGACCAAAGTCCCCTGCCTGAGGCGGGGGATTAGGGGGTGGGTCAGATTTGTATATGCGGCCAACGGCCGCAAGGTATGCTTTCGGAAGCGATATAACTTAATAAATTAGCGAAAACAAATGGTATCAGACGACCAGATTAAAGAGACTATAAGACGACAGGATTCGTTGGGGAGGTGTCTTTGACATCGCTCAGCGAAGAATAGACCTCCAAAACGAGGAGGAGAAGACTCAAGACCCCACCTTTTGGGAGGATGCCGATGCAGCGCAGAAGCAGTTGCGTAAGGTCTCTCAAATCAAGAGTTGGGTTGAGGATTATGATGCCGTATGTAAGGCTGTCGAGGAGTTGCAGCTTATGCCTGAATTTGTGGCGGCAGAGCTTGCTACCGAGGCCGAGATGGAGGAGCAGTATGCCAAGACCATCGAACTTATCGAAGCTCTGGAGCTTCGCAATATGTTGCGCTCAGAGGAGGATAAGATGGGAGCCATCATGGACATCAATGCAGGTGCAGGCGGTACCGAGGCTTTGGATTGGGCCTCGATGCTACTGCGTATGTACACCCGCTGGTGCGATGCTCATGGATATAAATACCGCATGATGGA
>JAFOZN010000015.1 GCA_017391185.1 Alistipes sp.
ACAAACGTAGCGATCAAAGAGACCAAACTTGCTCCCGTATCATTACTTCCCAAACCATAGAGTCTCTCGCCCTCCACGCTTGGCGTAAAGGGATCGCGCACCCACCCAGCAACAGGCTTTACCGTATCTAAATGAGCATCAAGCAGGATGGTAGGTTTTCCAGCATCATACGCCCACGCCTCAGCCCACACGTTATTACCCTTACGCTGAGGCTGAAAGCCCAAGCGCAAAAACTCATCCCAGATAATATCTGCCACAGCAGACTCATCTCGACTGATGGATGGCGTCTTAATCAGACGCTCAAGCAATGATATGACCTCTCGGAACTCCATTATTTTATAACTAACGTACCTCCGTTAAAATCTTCGTGCGATGTGATACGTACCGAGCCGACTCCCGCCTCGATAGTCTTATAGGCGTTGTCAATCTTGGGAATCATACCCGAATGAATCTTCTCTCTCTCTCGCAACTCGGCATAAAGCTCTGGAGTAATAGTCTCGATGAGAGAATCATCATCATCAACATCGAGCAACACTCCTCGCTTATCAAAGGCGAAGACCAACTCAACATCATATCGGCGTGCCAATCCCATAGCCACAGCCGAAGCTACGCTATCGGCATTGGTATTCAAGAGATCACCCTCTGCAGAGAATGTGATTGGCGAAACAACAGGCGTAATGCCATTATCGAGCAATAGAGCCAACACCTCATCATTGACCATATCAACATCACCGACAAATCCCCAATCAATATCCTTTACCTCACGCTTATGAGATTTAACAACGGCCATGTCACAGCCCGACAAACCGCATGCATTGACTCCTCGCGCCTGCAAAGCCGAAACGACACGTTTATTTGCCAAACCCGCATACGCCATCACCGCAATATCCAACGTAGCGGCATCGGTGATACGGCGTCCTTCGTGCATCTTGACCTCCACACCCAACTCCTTAGCCAAGTGTGAGCCCATGACACCACCGCCATGTACCAAAACAAATCTCTCGCCGAGCGAAGCGAGTGCATCGCACAGCGAGGATAATATATTTTTATCTTCGATTAGCTTTCCGCCAATCTTTATAACCTTAAGCTTCATCTAAACTCCTCTTATTACATACCCAACTCCTCAGCTGTCAGGCGGAATGCCTCAACAAAGCGGTCAACCTCCTTCTGGGTAATCATCAAAGGTGGCAACAGACGCAGAGTCCACTCTCCGCTAAGACCTGTCATGATATGATATTTTTCGCGCAAGAGACGTCTAAACTCAGCCTGTGGCACCGAAAGATCAATACCTATCATCAAGCCGCGACCTCTAATATCCTTAATACCACTTACGCCTTTTATGCCATTGATGATAGCCTCACCCATCTTCTCGGCATTAGCCACAAGATTCTCAGACTTCATCACATCAGCCACAGCAATAGCCGCTGCACAAGCCAAATGGCTACCGCCAAATGTTGTACCGAGCATACCCTTCCAAGCAGGAATCTCAGGCGATATCATCACCCCACCCACAGGGAAGCCATTGGCAATACCCTTAGCCAATGTAATTATATCGGCCTTAATGTCAGCCCACTGATGAGCAAAATATCTTCCACTACGGCCTGAGCCCGCCTGAATCTCATCCATAATGAGCAATGTACCATACTCCTTACAAGCCTCTCTTGCCGCCTGAAGATACTCAACCGTTGCCACCTTGATACCATTCACGCCCTGAATAGGCTCGATAATCAAAGCTGCATACTCTCCCCTGCTAAGCTCCGCGCGCAGAGCCTCGATATCGTTGAGCTCCACAAACGAGACTTTATCGCTCTTATTCACTGGAGCTTGGATCTTAGGATTGTCTGTCACCGCAACAGCCATACTTGTACGACCATGGAAAGCGCCCTTCATAGCAAGCACACGCTCTCTACCTGTGGTAAACGATGCCAATTTCAAGGCATTCTCATTAGCCTCTGCACCACTATTACAAAGGAAAAACTCATAATCCTCATATCCCGACAACTCGCCTAACTTTTGAGCCAACTCCACCTGCAAGCTATTAATCACTGCATTGGAATAGAACCCAATCTTTGAGAGCTGATCACAAATCTTCTCCACATAATGAGGATGGGTATGACCGATAGAGATAACGGCGTGACCACCGTAAAAATCCAGATATTCCACACCCTGCTTATCCCACAGATAAGCCCCCTGAGCCTTCACAGGCTCCAAATCGAGAAGTGAATATACTTGAAAAAGATTCATAACAACATTTTTTAGAAGTAATTAGCCTTCAGGCGCAAGCCCTCCATCTCATCCAACCCAAACATCAGATTCATGTTCTGCACCGCCTGACCCGAAGCACCCTTTAGGAGGTTGTCCACCACCGATGTAATCAACAGTTTGCGACCCTCCTTCTGCAACGAGAGGAAGCAGTAGTTAGTGTTTACCACCTGCTTCATATACACTGCCTTATCGCTTACTACAACAAACGGATGCTCAGCATAAAAAGATTTATAGATATCAACAATCTGCTCCAGACTCTCATCCAGACGCACCACTACATCACTCATAATACCTCGTGTATGGCATCCCCTCACTGGAACAAATGCGATATCTGTACCCTCATGGGCTCCTGCTGCCACCAAAGTCTCGCCAATCTCGCCAAGATGCTGA
>JAFOZN010000152.1 GCA_017391185.1 Alistipes sp.
AAGCTGACAAAAAGAATCTTAGCTCGGAGGTCTTTGACGTCGAGCACATGCGTCTTAGTGAGGAGCTGTTTCAGCAGATCACCTTCCTTGGATATCTTAAGGAAATGGCAGCTATGTACGGCTTTGACATAGTATGCCAACCAGTTGCGCGAGAATCTCGAATTGGTCGAGGGAGTATATGATGAGTTTAACCGCGAGGATTATTTAGCAGGAAAGCTCGCCCCCGTGTTCTTCGGTTCGGCGGTGAACAACTTTGGTGTGAGAGAGCTTTTGGAGTGCTTTATCCAGATTGCACCATCGCCACGCCCAACAACTACCGAAACTCGCCCTGTGGAGCCTTCGGAGCAGAAGATGACCGGCTTTATCTTTAAGATTCATGCCAATATGGATCCTAACCACCGTGACCGCTTGGCATTTATGAAGATCTGCTCGGGTACATTCGAGCGTAACAAGAATTACTTGCACGTACGTTCAGGCAAGCAGCTCAAGTTCTCATCGCCTACGGCATTTATGGCTGAGAAAAAGTCGGTGATTGACTTTGCATACCCTGGTGATATCGTAGGTCTGCACGATACGGGTACTTTCAAGATTGGCGACACCTTCACTGAGGGCGAAAAGCTCAAGTTTACGGGTATCCCATCCTTCTCGCCTGAGCTCTTCCGCTATATCGAGAATGCCGACCCGATGAAGTTCAAGCAGTTGGCAAAGGGCGTTGATCAGTTGATGGATGAGGGTGTAGCTCAGCTCTTTACATCGAGCCTGAATGGTCGTAAGATTATCGGTACGGTAGGTCAGTTGCAGTTTGAGGTTATCCAATACCGCTTGGAACATGAGTATGGCGCAAAGTGCCGTTGGGAGCCAATCTCAATCTACAAGGCATGCTGGATCGAGAGCGACAATCAGGAGCAGCTCGCCGACTTCAAACGCCGTAAGCACACCAATATGGCTGTCGATAAACATGGTCGCGATGTATTCTTGGCCGACACAAGCTACGCATTGGCGTTGGCACAGGAGAACTTCAAGGATATCCGCTTCCACTTCACTTCGGAGTTTTAATCGGAATCACACTAAGTAATAAGGATTTTTAGGGGACTAAATAGTCCCCTAATTTTTTGCGCGTGAAAATATTTTGTCAAAAACACTTGCTATTTTGTAAAGTTTGCTTTACATTTGTGGTGTGATCACAAAACAAACAACTATTTTAACAATTAAAAAGACTTTCAACTAACTATGAAACGCTTTCTTTTACCCCGATTTTGTCGCCCTATCGGCATTGCGCTTTGGGTTGCAGCTCTGGTTTGGGGATTTACGATGATCTACGATTGGGTCTATACCACTCCCGAGTGGGCGCAAGCGTTGCTCGGACCCCGACTCACCGAAGAGGGTTTCGAATTTCCGACATGGTCACGCCTAATCTATGACCATGTGCAGACCGAAGCTCCCGATGGCAAGATGAAATGGTACGGCTCAAGCGCAGCATACGACTTCAACCCACTACTCATGCTCGCCCTCACCATAGGCGCTACATTGATCTTCTGCTCACGCGAGAAGGTCGAAGACGAGATGACCTTGCAGGAGAGGATGCGCTCGCTGATGATTGCATTCTGCACAGACATCGCACTCTTTATCATCAGCTACCTCTGCGTACTACTGCCACACGGCATGCCCAATTTCTTGGTGCAGACGGTGAGCAACAACTTCGCCATATTCATGATCATTTTGCCTGTGGTATATCTACTGCGCCGTTGGCTCAGCACACGCAACCTTAAAGAGGAGATAATTTTATAACCCTTAGAACTATGAGACAAAGAAATTCGTTCGACCCGTTTGGCTCGATTAAAGCAAGCCTTAAAAATTGGTTACTACCCCACCCCTTCAAGATTACAGGTCAGATACTCCTATTTGCGGTGCTGGTTGCCTTGGTGATTCAGATCGTTGTGACCAACGTATTGCCCGATGACGGATATGTAAGTCTGGACATGGAAGGCATGCAACAACTCATGCTCTTCCGCCGAGTGATCAGCGTTGCGCTATATCTTGCCGTATTCTTTATCACCTGCTCGCGCGAGAAGGTCGAGGATGAGATGACCTCTCAGCTCAGAGGCGAGACTCTCAAGGAGATTTGCTATGTGGTAATGGTTATCTACATCGCAGCGCATATCGCCTTGACTATCTTCTCGGACAACATGCCTTACATCACGCGCGATGAATCGTCATTTGCGCCATTCATTATCTGGGTGTTGTACTACGGTCGCTTTGAGCACAAGCTAAAGACCTTGCGCCGCCAAAGCCGAGGATTTAAATTATAGAACTATTACAATTACAAACTAAAAAACTATTACACAATGAAGACACTACTTTTTCCACACCGCTTTCAGAAAGTAGGATGGGTTATATTCTCACTTGCGCTCGCGCTTGACATTACTCTTATGTTTGAGGGATTCGACTTGGATCTTTTTAAGGGATTCTACACAGGTTATATCTTTAACAATATCGCCATCATCGGCTCTGTCATAGGAGCGATACTCATCACCTGCTCCAAGGAGAAGCGTGAAGACGAAATGATAGCACACATACGCCTGAACTCACTGCTGACGGCTCTCTACATCAACTATGCGTTACTGATTGTGGCGGCTCTGGCGGTGTATGATTTGGATTTTCTGAATGTGATGATGTATAACATGTTCACGATTTTGCTTATCTTTATGGCGGTATTCCGCTATAAGATATGGCGCATGAAGAAAGGAGCAGAGGATGAACAATAAGATCAGAGTAGCCCGCGCCGAGGTGCGCATGACACAACAACAGTTAGCCGACATGGCCGAGGTGAGTCGTCAGACCATCAACGCTATCGAGAGTGGAAAGTTCATCCCATCGACAGTCCTTGCACTCAAGATCGCCCACATCTTTGGGAAGCAGGTCGAGGAGATATTTCAATTGGAAGAGGGTGATTAATCTCTAAAAATAAACGAGGCAGCCTTAATTCAGGAAGGTTGCCTCGTTATATTTTTCAGCCATCACACCTCTACTCCACCACCAGCAAAGAGGAATCGCCATAGGAGAGGAAACGGAATTCATTCTCCAGAGCGTAGTCATATATTCGGCGCCATGAGTCCCCAACATACGCCGAAACCAACAACAACAGAGTTGATTTTGGCTGATGGAAGTTGGTCACAATACGCTTCACGATGCGGAATTTGAAGCCCAGAGGCGTAATCATAATCTGAGTCGCAGCCTTCATTCTCTCCAAACCTTCGCGCTCCATATATCCTATCAAATCGCGCAAAACCTCCTCGCCCGTATAATCTTCGGGAATATCATAACTCTCCCACTGACCTATAACACGCTCCGTCTGAGCATCTCCCGTCTGTCTGACGCGCCAACCCAAGACAGGCAACG
>JAFOZN010000153.1 GCA_017391185.1 Alistipes sp.
ACCCTCTTACTGATGGGGTTGCTACTCCCTATTGCGGGGATTACTCCTTCGGCTTATGCAAAAAAGTATAAAAAGGGATTTCTCTACCGAGAGGGGACTCAACTTATGCTCAACGGCAAACCTTACTCGTGCGCTTCGTTCAACTCATTCCAATTTTGCGGATGTGGACACGATTATGAGCTCTTCAGCGATGAGGAGTTGGAGGCATTGTTCTCCTCTCTGCCAGAAAATATCATTGTCCGCACATGGGCTACTCCAGCGTTCAACCATAAGACTGATTTATTGGTAAAATTGGCCGAAAGGTACAATATCAAGCTACTCCTCTCTTTGGGAGATGGACGATGTGGATGCGGTGATATTGATGGGGCCATCAACGGAGATGGCAACGGCAAAAAACCAGAATGGTACAAAGATGGTTTCCGCAAACAATATTTGCCTCACGTCATAAACATAGTCAGCAAATACAAAGATTCGCCAGCCATAGCCATGTGGGAGATTATCAATGAGCCAGGTGAAGCGGATTGGCAGACCATACGCGACTTTTTGCATGAAGTCGCTGCCGTAATCAAAAAACACGACCCCAACCATTTGGTAGAGAGTGGCACCTTTCCAGGTTGGGCTTATGAGGGAAATGCCAATTATAAAGCTATACACGACTCGCCACATATTGATGTAGGTAATATACATGAATACGACTATGATTATCAGAACTCCGACACCATAGAGTCCCCTCACTTCGAGCCATGTCTAAAGGCGATGATCGAACTAAATAAAGTCCTGATCGTAGGCGAGACTGGTATCAAGAGTGGAGATAACTGTCGTACCTCACTTGATAGACGCACTCAAGCCATGCGAGAGAAATTTGATGTATATTTAGGCATGGGGGCAGGTGGAGTCTTTGTATGGAACTTCACCAAGGAGAGACGAGGTTGTAACCTATCATTCGACCCCCAAGACCCGATGCTGGAAATGATTATTAACTACCAGAAAGATCTCTCTTCCAAAAAATAAGAGAACAGGCCTATGATACATAGCTTCTGATTGGTGAAAAAATATAAGATTATTGCTATATTTGTATAGGTAACCAAAATATGGATCTTATGAAACACTTCTTCTTACTTATTGCATCCATAATTATGGCAAGTAGCTATAATGTAAATGCACAAGAGCGAATAATTGAAGATTTTAACTTTGATTGGAGTTTTAAACTCGGCGATGATCAGCAATTTGCGACCAAAGATTTTGATGATTCATCGTGGCGAGAGTTACACCTGCCTCACGACTGGAGCATAGAGGGAGAATTTTCAAAAGATAATCCTTCGACCCCTGGCGGGGGAGCGTTGCCCGGAGGTATAGGATGGTATCGTAAACACTTTAAATCGCCCAAATTGGATGGTCGCCACATTGCGATAGAGTTTGATGGCATATTTATGAATAGTACAGTATTTGTAAATGGTCACAAAGTTGGTTTTCGCCCATATGGTTATTCATCTATGTCGTATGACATAACACCTTATCTAAACCCGCAGGGTGAAGAAAATATCATCGCCGTCAGATGCGACAACTCCGAGCAACCAAACTCGCGCTGGTATGCAGGTTGTGGTATATATCGCAATGTACGTTTGGTAAATACTGCAAATGTCTTTGTAGATTATACAGGAACGTATATCACAACTCCTGAGATTAGCAAAGAGAGAGGATCTATCAAGGCTCAAGTATCGATCTCGAACCTGAGGAACGATGCCAGCAAGGTTACGCTTGAGAATAAAATACTTGATGCTAAAGGTCGTTGCGTAGCTAAAAACAGCGTAACCAAAGCTATCAACGCTGGGGCAAGTGCCGATATGGAGATGACAATAGAGGTGGATAACCCTATATTGTGGGATGTAGATAATCCTTATCTTTATAACGTAGTTAGCTATGTGATGGTAGATGGAAAGGTTGTAGATGATTATATAACTCCTTTCGGCTTCCGTTATTTTGAATTTAAGGCAGACACAGGATTCTGGCTCAACGGACGTAATCTTAAGCTCAAAGGCGTATGCATGCATCACGATTTGGGAGCTTTAGGAACTGCTGTACACCGCCGCGGCTTGGAGCGACAACTCGACATTCTTCAATCATTTGGAGTGAATGCTATACGCACTTCGCATAATCCGCCAACACCAGAACTGTTGGATATGTGTGATGAGCGAGGCATACTTGTGATGGACGAGGCCTTCGATATGTGGCGCCGCGCAAAGACTCGATACGACTATGCTCGTTATTTTGATGAGTGGCATCAAAAAGACCTCATAGATTTCATTAAGCGTGACCGTAACCACCCATCTATTGTAATGTGGTCGGTAGGAAATGAGATTTTGGAGCAATGGAATAGCAATGATGATGTCAAATTAGATGATCTTCCTGCTGAACAACGTAATTTGTTGATCAATTTCATATCTGAGAACGCCACTGGTAACAAAGACGATGTGGAAAAGAATACCAATGTTCTGCTTACTCGTCACATGGTCGCAACACTCAAGAAATATGACAATACACGCCCTGTCACAGCAGGATGCAACGAAACTCGTCCAACAAATAATCTGATACGTTCGGGCGCTCTTGATATCATTGGTTTTAATTATCATGTGCAAGATTATGATTCGGTAAAAGAGTGGTACCCTAATATGCCATTTATCGGCTCTGAGACCGCATCATCTCTCAATAGTCGAGGATTTTATATCCACCCTTCGACCAAAATCAATGTCGTTCCAGAGCGTTGGGATGCACCTCACCAGACGGATCATCACCAATGTTCTGCCTATGACAATTCTCGCGCGCCATGGGCTACGCTTCACGAGGAAGCATGGGTTGCTGTGAGAGATAGAGATTTTTGTGCAGGCACGTTTATCTGGACAGGATTCGACTACCTTGGCGAGCCAACACCATATTCATGGCCATCACGTTCATCCTATTTTGGTATAGTGGATTTGTGCGGATTCCCTAAAGATTGCTACTATATGTATCGTTCAGAGTGGACCAACAATCCAACTCTGCACCTATTCCCTCATTGGAATTGGAACGTAGGTGATAAAATCGACATGTGGGTATATTATAACACGGCTGATGAGGTCGAGCTCTTCCTAAACGGAAAATCTCTGGGCAAGAGAACAAAGACCTCAGATCGTTTGCACGCAATTTGGGAAAATGTAGAATTTGAAGCGGGCGAGATAACTGCCATAGGATACAAAAATGGCAAGGAGATACTACGTCATAGCCGTAAAACTGCAGGTAAGGCAGAAAAAATAGTCCTTACCGCAGATCGTAAAGTCCTCAAAGCCGATGGATATGACCTTGCGTATGTCACTGTTGAATGTACAGATGCTAAGGGCAACCTTGTCCCAACAGCAATGAATCAATTATACTTTGAAGTAGATGGAGTAGGCGAACTTGTCGGTGTAGATAATGGTAACGCAGCTGGAGGTGAATCATTGAAGGGCAATAAGATGAAGCTATTCAATGGCAAGGCCATTGCTATCGTACGCACAAAACGTAACGAATCGGGCAAAATAACATTAAAGGTTACATCGGATGATATGGAAAGTGCGACCGTAAAACTATCAAGTCGTTAATACTACGAATGAAAAATAAAATGCTGAAGGAAAGACCTTCAGCATTTTATTTTGTAGGTAATTTCAACTCTATCGAAGCGCCCGACCATTGATTGATTTTGTGCTTGACGTTATATATGGTCTCGGAGCCCATCTGCACCTTGATGCTCAAATCAAAAGGTTTGCAATCTGCAACATCCCTATCGCGGGGCAAAGTGTGGGGAACAACGTAGATATAGGCAACTATCGAATCACATGGCTCGGTCTGGAGCTTCATCTCACGCTTGGCAGTGTAATCATCAGGCGCCGACTTAAGATTTGCCCCGACCTCAGCTATAAAACTCTCAGCTTTGACAAAATCGACTCGCTCGCCCACAGAGTCAAAAGCTCCACACATAGCCGATAGATTATATCGCCAAAGTTCATCATACGAACTCTTGATCTGGATAATAAATTTGCTTGCCATACAGGATTATCAGCTTAAAAACCACATTCTTTTCACTACAAAAATAGTAATAATTTGCACAAATAATTAATTATTTGTAAATTTGCCTGCTATTTGTACCAAGATGGAGTTTGGCAAACGATACTCAATTGAATATAAAGGGCTGAAAAACAGCACATTCGACTATCAATTCGTGGTCGATAATGACCTTTTTGAGTATTACGAAAGCCAAGAGATCAGAGGTGGAGATTGCCATGTGGAGGTCACTTTGACCAAAAGTGATCGCCAATTGGATCTCGATGTGACGATTTCTGGCGAGGTAACATGCGAGTGTGACCGTTGCTTGGAGGATTGTCAGATTCCGATTGACTACGAAGGACACTTGATCGTGCGCCTGAGCGAGGAGCAAGGTGAGTACGATGGCGAGGTGATGTGGCTCAACCCTGCAGAAGAGAAACTCGACCTCACACAATATATTTATGAAAGCATAGTTCTTTCGTTGCCTTACCAGAGAGTTCATCCCGAAGGTGAATGCAACCCCGATATGCTGGCTCGTTTCTCTTTTGCCAAGAGTGAAGATATCGAAGCATTGGAGAGAAAGTCCCACAAACAAGAGAATCATGGCATAGACGAGGGTGTCTTCAATAAGTTGGCAGCATTGAAGGCTCAGATGGAGAGAGGCGAGTAAGAAACACAAGAGAATAGAAACAAACGATAACTTAAAAAATTAATATTGTAAAATGGCACATCCAAAACACAAAGTCTCGTCTACAAGACGTGACAAGAGAAGAACTCATTACAAGGCAGTAGTTCCAACTGTTGTTACTTGCTCAAACTGCGGTGCTTCTGTACTTTATCACCGTGTATGCCCTGAGTGCGGTTTCTACCGTGGCAAGTTGGCTATCGAGAAGAAGGCTGAGTAGTGAATTAGCTTAATGGAGGGTGTCCAACTTAACAAAAGTTAGACACCCTCTTTACATTTTACAAGTTTGCCTGAGTTTTTCTTGCAAACGTTGAGTTCCGAATGTAAGGACTCGATTTATTAACCGATCAAAGAATAACCCAAACATGTTAAATATCGGTATTGATGCCATGGGTGGCGATTTCGCTCCCGATGTAGTGGTAGAGGGTGCGGTAAAGGCACTCAAAATTATAAACAAGGATAGTCGTATCGTTCTTTTTGGCGATGAGAAGCGCATCAAGGAGCTACTCAAGAAGCACAACTGCACTTCGGATCAGATCCAGATCGTAGCCACAACAGAGGTTATCGAGATGGGTGATCACCCTGCTAAGGCATTCGCTTCGAAGAAGGACTCAAGCATGACCGTAGGTTTCAACTACCTCAAGGAGGGTAAGATTGATGGTTTTGCCAGCGCAGGTTCGACAGGTGCGATGATGGTCGGCTCACAGATGGTTATCAAGACTATCAAGGGTGTTATCCGCCCTGTAATCTCGACTTTCATTCCGATTGTGATGAATCGCCGCGGAATCCTACTTGACGTAGGTTTGAACGTAGATGCCAAGCCTGAGGTATTGGCTCAGTACGGTCTTTTGGGATCTATCTACGCTAAGCATGTTCTCCAGATCGAGAATCCACGTGTTGCACTTCTCAATATCGGTGAAGAGGAGGGCAAGGGTAATGCTCAGGCCAAAGCCACTTACGACTTGTTGAAGGAGCAGAAGGATTTCAACTTCGTAGGTAACTGCGAGTCATCATATATCTTCACAGGCAAGTATTGCGATGTGGTTATTGCAGACGGATTTGTTGGCAATGTGATTCTGAAGATGGCAGAGGCTCTGTATCGTATCAACTCTCGTTTGATGCCTACCAAGCCATGGCTTTTGAATCTCCTGCGCCCTGTACTTGAGCCTATTTGTCCAAAGCTCTATTGGTACAGCAATTTCTGGAACTCGATGAATTACGAGAGCGTAGGCGGTACAATCGTTATCGGTGTTAATGCACCTGTCATGATTGGTCACGGTGGCTCTTCAGCTAAGGCTATCTGCTCGATGATCAAGACTATGGAGCGCAATATCGAGTCTAAGGTTACGGAGAAGATCCAGGAGGCATTCAAGGATATTGAGCCTAAAGAGGAGGAGTAATACTTTAAGTAAAATCAGTCTATAAAAAAGTCCATCTGAAATTTTATCAGATGGACTTTTTTTATTTTTCAATTATAGGTGACCAAAATGCTATATTCCTACGCTTATACCACCCATGACAACCAAAGGGCAACTTCCCTTTTGCTAACTTAAAACACAACTCTGGGTGGGAATCAAACGAGAAACCCAATGCCTGGTCAAATGGTGGGTACTTAAACTCTTTTGGCACCAAAGCCCAAAACCAATCTTCGTTATATACAATTCCTTGCTTAAGTTTAAACTCCTCTGCACGTCTGGCATACTTTTCACACGCCGCTATTGCAGATGTGACCTTACGCAAAGATAAACCACCATTCCCCACCTTGCCGAAATAGTCCTGACGCAAGATACGATCTTCGCCACCAAAAAGCTTACGGCGCAACCATAGATATTGCTTGATCAAAGGCAACTCATATACCTTACGCTTGGGCCATGGTGCACCCACATAGTCATATCCGTAGTCGCACCACTCATCTAATCTATCGCTGAAAATCCACGCATCGCTCTGACATATAAGGATATATTCACAATCATCGAAGAGCTGATAAAACTCTTTGGAAAGCATCATGCAGTTATATCCTGCTACTCCATTGCTACCCAACCAATCTGGCGTAACACGTACCACCTCGCACTGAGGGACCTCCCCAAGCAAAGCATCAACATTCAATCCTTCTGGCGCAACCAATGCTATCGGATAGCGTTTCAAGACCTCTGCATTGTGCTTAAAGGACAATAGCTCGCGTCCTTCCAAAAACTCTTTATATACAGGTACCAAGACCTTTACCTTTGTTTTGGTCATATTATTTGAGTGATAAATATCTAATAATCAATATATAGGCACTTAGACTAAACTTATTCCTAAGCCAAAAACCTTTTATCTCACGCCATAGCTCATCTTTGGGAAGAATTCCAAATTTTAGCAACAACTTTAGACCAAATGCTTCGGTAGCTGCTGCATATTGTTCAACCTGCTTTTGATTGGTCTCTGTCTTGGCATAGAGAGGTAATCTGCCTGCCCACTTGGCATTATAGAGCAACACGCTCTCATACCAACTCTTCGAAAAAGAGCCCGTAGAACGATGCTCGACAAGTACCGAATGGCAGACATAATTGTGGTAGCCACCATATGCTACCGATGTGGTAAAATCGGTATCGTATGAGTGGAAACCCTCGAAAGTCTGATGATCAAAACCGAACTTGGCCCACACATCCTTACGCACAAAGAGGCACATTCCATCCAAACATATCACTTCGCAATATGGAGCATTACTCCCTGACGTACGCAAAGATTGCTTGCCTATAGATGCCCCAGCAAGATAGTTTTTACGCGTGAAGCGTCTCACTCCTTGCCAGCCATAGCGATAAGCATATTTCACTGTTGATCCCGCAAAACCAATCACGCCACACTCCTGCTCCGAGAGTTTGGAGATAATCTCACGCCCCCAATCCTTGGTCAAGAATGATATATCCTCATGCGCAAAACATAGATACTCGCCCTGCGCCCTCTCAGCACACTCGTTATAGACTTGGCAAATGCCCTTATCGCTACCCCTATTGTCATGTATAATCATCTCATACTCCACACCTATGGTCTGGGCAACATTTCGGCTCAAGGCCTCCGCCTCCTGTGGGCGAATGGAGCAGACAATGATAGATATCAACGGTTTCTTCGACTCTTGCATAGGATTAGATTTTATCGAAACCCTTGGTGAACTTAATCCAATAGTATTTCAATGGATTTTTATATTTGAGTTGCTTCCATGGGCGGCTCTGATGAGGACGATGCACCACAGGAAGATCAGCAAAGAGATAGTTCTTGAAGCCAAGATCGAGAGCCGAGTGCGAAATCTGCACATCGTACCAATGTTTGGTAGGATCTAAAGCATCGAAATCCATCTTACGTAGAAACTCTGGCTTAAGCAAAGAACAACAGAAACTGCAATGCTTCTTGACGGCATAGCACTTGCCCTCATTACCACGAGCATATTCGTATGGATAGTTTATCTTACCCTCATCATCCACCGTAACCGATGCGGCAATGGCGCAATCTTCACGTTCCAAAGCACCATCGAATAACCCCTGCAATGTATCCTTTGCCACCACTACATCGCTCTCAACAAGCAGGAAGCCCGCATCCTGAGCGATAGCCTCACGGCGACAACGCTGCAAAACCAAGAGATAGTTGGGCGAAGGGTGATCCGTAAGATCCGATATATTGACAAGCGTAAAGCCCAACTCCTTGGAATACTTCTCCAGCAACGCAGTGTTCTCCGCCGTAGAGAAGTCATTATAGATGGTGTAGGTGTAGGGGACTTTGATATCGGAGCTAAGAATCGCCTTGATGGTCTCAAGAGTGGATTCTATCGAATCCTTTACTGGAGTTACAATATGTAATGACTTCATAGTGGCTCGGCAATAATGTAAATAAAACGGGTTGCATGGGCCAATAAAATCATGCGCCGATATATCTTCGCAGGGAATTTATTGGTAATTAATATAAAATAAACTATCTTTGTTTGAGCTAAATACAAAGGTAATGAAAATTTTGAAAAACCCAATACTCGTAGTTATTTTCTCACTCTTTATAGGAGTGGTTTCGGCCCATGCACAGTCACGCCAGACCAAAGAGGAGTATATACTTAAATACAAACACATAGCTATTGACCACATGGAGCGTTATGGTATCCCTGCCAGCATCACACTTGCTCAGGGAATACTTGAATCAGATAGTGGCAATAGCAACTTGGCACGTAAATCCAACAACCACTTCGGCATCAAATGCAAAAAGGGTTGGACTGGCGATCGCGTATATCATACGGATGATGCCCCCGATGAGTGTTTCCGTAAATACGACAGCGTAGAGGAGTCATACCAAGACCATGCCGATTTTCTGGATCAGTCGCCTCGATACGATAGCCTCTTTGCATACTCTGCAACCGACTACCGCAGTTGGGCAAGAGGTCTGAAGGCTGCAGGCTACGCCACAGCACCTGACTATGCTCAACGACTCACCAAACTTATCGAAGACAATAAGCTTTATCTTTTCGATGAAGAGGGTGGTGAGAAACTATACGCCGATCATCAGAAGGCCGAAAACAACATCACGCACGACTTTACGGCTCAGAGTAGTGTCGCTATTCCGACTGCAGTGGAGGGTAGAGTCGATCCCAACAACTATCGCGTAGCAGAGCGCACCTACAACGGATATAGCGTATATGTGAACAATAAGACACACTATGTGATTGCTCGCGAGGGTGACAGCTTCTCTCGCATTGCATCGACATTTGCCCTTACGGAGAAGACTTTGCGTAAATATAACGAGATCAACCCTAAGAGTACGGCAGACCCTATCGAGGGTGAGGTAATATACATCGAGCGCAAGCAGACTCGTTGGTTGGGTAATGTACGTAAGCACAAGGTTCGCCCAGGCGAGACGCTCATATCTATCTCTCAAGATTACGCTATACAAGTGAGTAAGCTCATGCGTATGAACAATCTTCGCAAGGATAGCCGTCTGCAATTAGGACAAGACATCGTATTGAAATAATCACAAACCTAAGAATATGGATAAATCTCCACTTCGCGAGAAAATTCTCGCAGCTATAATCAACAAATCTACGCTCAAGCAGCATATCTTCGACAATACCTTCTCGACATTCAACGAGCTAAAGGATGTATTATTTGAGATTGCTTCAGAGTTGGATGATGATCTGGATGGCAAGCTTGACAAGCGTGTCAGAATCGAGTATCGAGACCGTGGTAAGTTTGAGGCGCAATTGCAGATTGCAAGCGACCTGCTCATCTTCCGTATGCATACCGACATCTTTGAGTTTGACAACGACCACGTTATTTGGCAAAATCCATACGTTCAGCAGGAGCGTGACAACTCATACTGTGGTGTGATTGATATATACAATTTCCTCTCTGACTCGTTCAAGTTCAACCGTTCAGCAGATGAGGGCTACTTGATTGGTCGCATATTTATCAACCGCGAGAAGAGTTTCTTCGTAGAGGGCAAACGTCAGGATTTGGTACGTCCTGAGGATTTTGGCAAGGAGAAGATCACGCGCGAGGACATCATCGCCATCATGGAGTGCGCTATACATTACGCCATAAATTTCGATCCGCTGATGCCTCCATATGAGTTGAACAAACGCGCAACTGTAGATCAGTTCAACACCAAGATGGATAACTCGAAGTTCACCACAGGTAAACGCTTGGGTTACGAGTATAATGTAGATGATATTTAAGAGAATTATGATAAAGAAAATTTTAAACCTTTCGCTCACCCTTACGCTATGTGTTGTGGTGAGCAACATGGCCCTGGCTCAGAAGACATACGATGAGCTGAGCCAGATCACACGCCTCAATCGCGGTGTATATGGACTCCTGTCGATGCAGGATGGCGAGCATTATACGGTAAACAAGGGTGGAGCAATCCTACGCCACAGCTACCTCGATCCTGCAGTATGCGATACGCTTTACAAGGGATCATTCTCAAGCTATGAGTTTACCCCTGCCGAGGATATGATTATCTTGGGCAATAATTTCCGTTCGGTATATCGCCACTCATTCTATGCCGACTATGAGATCAAGCGCATGAGCGATAAGCAGACAGTAGCATCATTTAAGGAGATTCGCGACCTTTCACTCTCGCCCGATAGCAAGATGGCAGTATTTGCTAAGGATAACGATCTCTTCGTTGTGGAATTGGGCAAAGAGCCTAAGGCTATCACATCGGATGGCGAGTGGAACAAGATTATCAACGGTACTGCCGACTGGGTATATGAGGAGGAGTATGGTTTTACTAAGGCTTATGCCTTCTCGCCCGACTCAAAGCAGATTGCATACCTGCGTTTCGATGAGAGTCAGGTGCCTGAATTTGAGATGATGCGCTTCGATGGTACGCTCTACAACAAGCCCTATTCTTTCAAATACCCCAAGGCGGGTGACAAGAATTCAATTGTAGAGTTGTGGCTATATGATATTGCTTCTGAAGAGAAGCATAAGATAGATGTGGGCGCAGAGAAGGATCAATATATCCCATTCATTGAGTGGACTCCTGCTGGAGAGCTCTATTTCTTCCGCATAAATCGTAAGCAAAATCACTTCGAGGTGGTACTTTGCCGCAAAGATGGCTCTCAGAAGGTTATCTATGACGAGCGTTCAGACCGTTACGTAGAGCGTCCTGCACTAAGCAATATCCGTTTCGTAGATGAGGATCGTTTCATTGCTCAGAACGAGACTGCAACAGGTTGGAATCACATCTATCTCTACTCTATCGAGAAGGGACTCATCCGTCCTCTGACCGAGGGAGAGTGGCAGGTGACAGAGGTGGTGGAGACTACCAAGGATAAGATCTATTATATCTCTACCGAGACCTCGCCTATCCGCCGTAACCTCTACTCTATCGACTATAAGGGCAAGCACAAGCAGCGTCTCACAGAGTTGGATGGCACATACTCTATCTCTCCAAGTAAGGGTATGAAATATTATATCTCGAACTTCTCTTCGGCTTCGGCTGCTCGCAAAGTTGAGATTCGCAACGGCAAGGGCGAGTTGATCCGCACGCTGGTTGAGAATAATGAGTTGGACGAGAAGCTCAAGAGTCTGCCTAAGAAGGAATTTTTCACATTCACCACCGAGCGTGGCGATAAACTCAACGCCTATATCATCAAGCCTTTGGATTTCGATCCAGAGAAGAAATACCCCGTATTACTCACTCAGTACTCAGGCCCCGGCTCACAGTCGGTGGCAGACTCATTCGGCATGGGTTGGGAGAATGTCTTGGTAGGAAATGGTTATATCGTGGCGTGCTGTGATGGTCGTGGAACAGGCTTCATGGGCGAGGATTTCAAGAAGCAGACTTATGGCAACTTGGGCGCTCTGGAGGTAGAAGATCAGATCTCGTTTGCCAAGTATTTGGGCTCTCAGTCTTATGTAGATAAGGATCGTATCGGTATCTACGGTTGGTCATACGGTGGATTCATGGCATTGGGTTGTGCCTTGAAGGGTGATGGTTTGTTCAAGATGTCGATTGCTGTAGCTCCTGTAACATCTTGGCGTTACTACGACACCATCTATACCGAGATTTACAACGATCTGCCACAGGACAATCCTAAGGGATATGATGACAACTCCCCTATTAACTTTGCCAACCGCCTTAGCGACAGAACCAAGCTCTTGATCATGCACGGTACGGCAGATGATAATGTACACGTACAGAATACGATGGAGATGTGCCATGCGCTCAATCGCGCAGGTAAGCAGTATGATATGATGATATATCCCGATCAGAATCACTCGATGTATCCATCATATGCTTGGAATATCCGTATCAAGATGATTGAATATACGCTCAATAATCTCTAAGCATTATTGAATTATACTCAAATAAATGTTGCCCATGCTGAACGGCTGGGCAACATTTTTATTCTATATCTTCGGCTAAAGTCTATGGAGAATATATAATAAATCGAAATCGCATCACAAACAACCTACCCTCTTATAAAACACATAATGCCCCACAGTCCAAAATGGACTGTTAGGGCATTTTCTCTTATGATGCAATATCTTTTTATAAATCTTCAGCCGTGATATGCGTAACCTTACCGTCTCGCATCACAACCAACTGACCATCCTCACGTTTAACCTTCTCCTTCAATCTCTCTTGAGTTAGAAGGATTCCAGCATCTATCTTCTCTTGCATCTGCTCAAGCTCCAATTCACTCATACTCTCTACATTTTGCATATCGTACGATATGATGATGAATCTACTACTTCTCTAATCTCGTCTCGCGTACCATAGGCCACCTTCATAACGCCATCCACGGAACTATTATTGTATATTACCCAATAATCGCATATAGGCGTATAGAGTGACGTCAAGTAACGCAAACCTCGATAATACCTGCGTCTAACAACCTCCGGTGGCACATTATGACCGCCCTCCTGCACTCGGCGAGCTACACGCTCAACCGCCTGATCAGGCGTAGGCAACCAAAAATAGAGCAACGAAACAAAATAACCTCGCTCCTGCGCCATACGGATAAATCGTGTATAATAACGAGTCGCAAGTGTCGTCTCAAATGCAAAATCCACGCCATCATCCATCAAAGCATCCATACGTTTACGCATCATGCGTCCCGCTTCGATAGAGGCCTTCGAGGGATTGAATGGCGAGAGACCTTTCGCAATCTCATCGGCATTGACAAACTCCGTACACTCCAACATCTCAGGTAACACGGCATAAGACGCAGTAGTCTTACCTGCACCGTTGCATCCTGCTATGATATAGAGTTTCGGCATACTCGTTCTACGCAATAGTTAACGCAAAGTTAACAAAATTCTTTGAATTTCCAAATTTACTCAAATGATTACCACTCGTATAAAATTACGAATCGGCACCAGAATAGCCTATAGACGTGATTGCGAAGATGAATTTTATCTGAAACTTTTTTAATTAATAACTCAGCGACTACGGTTTTGCAAATGGGATACCTATTTGAGTAAAACATATATATATAATAAAGGTGGCTTCGCTGATTTAGCAAAGCCACCCATATCTTTCAATATGATTTCCAATTTAATTGGTCACAACATTGTCAAAATACTCACTCAGCAACTCATTTGCACGAGCAATCTGCTCTGGAGTATTCTCCTTGATGTGGGAGAGCTTATACTCCCAACCCATAGCCTCGTACTTATGCACGCCGAGAGTATGATATGGCAAGAGCTCCACACGCTGAATCATCTTATATCCACCCAACGTCTGACCCAAAAGACGGATATCCTCCTCGGCATCGCTCACCCCTGGCACAAGCACATATCTAAGCCAGAAAGGTTTACCGTGCTCCTCCAACCATGCTGCCGTGCGCAGAGTCTGAGCATTGGATCTGCCAGTCAAGGCCTCATGCTTAGGGCAGGAAGCCTGCTTTACATCGAGCAACACCAAATCTACCTCCTGCAAAAGTTCCTCCACAGCAGGATTCCATACGCCACCGTTGGAATCCAAACAGACATGTATGCCATGGAACTTTAGCTCCTTGACGATAGGCAAGAGCTCCTTAGCCTGGAATGTAGGCTCACCGCCCGAAAAGGTCACACCACCCTTCTTACCGAAGAATGGACGCTGATCAGTTGCCATGCGGATAATCTCCTGTGGATCGGTCAGCTTACCCTCGCCAGCCGCGATAGTATCTGGATTGGCACAATAGAGGCATTTGAAGTTACATCCTTGTAGGAAAATGACGAGCCTGAGTCCAGGCCCGTCATAAGTTCCCATAGATTCGTATGAATGTACTCTAATCATATTACATTCTCTCGTGGAAGCTACGGCTGATAACCTCCAACTGGTGCTCACGGCTGAGCTTAGTGAAGTTTACAGCGTAACCTGATACACGGATTGTAAGCTGTGGATACTTCTCTGGATGCTCCATAGCGTCCTCCAACATCTCACGATTCAAAACATTCACGTTCAAGTGGTGAGCGCCCTTAGTGAAGTATGCGTCAACCATTGTAACCAAGTTCTCAACTCTCTCCTCTGCTGTTGGGCCCAATGACTTAGGCACGATTGAGAATGTATTTGAGATACCATCCTGTGAGTCACGGTAACGGAGCTTAGCCACTGATGAGAGTGAAGCGATAGCACCGCTCTTATCACGACCATGCATTGGGTTAGCACCTGGAGCGAAAGCAACTCCTGCAGCACGACCATCAGGCGTAGCACCTGTCTTCTTACCATACATCACGTTAGATGTAATTGTAAGCAATGAGAGTGTAGGACGTGCATTCTTATATACTGGGTGCTTCTTCAACTCCTCATTGAAGAAGTATACCAAGTCAACTCCCAAGTGGTCAACACGATCATCGTTGTTACCGAAGCATGGATACTCGCCCTCTACATAGAAGCCATCTGTCAAGCCCTGCTCATTGCGGCGAGCTGTAACCTTAGCATAGCGGATAGCCGAGAGTGAATCGAGTGCGATAGAGAGACCTGCAACACCATAAGCCAAGTTGATACGTGGATCTGTATCTACGAATGCCATCTGAGCCTTCTCGTAGTAATACTTATCGTGCATGAAGTGGATAATGTTCATCGCCTCGTTGTAAACGCGTGCAATCTCAGAGAGAACCTTCTTATAGTTGGTCATTACCTCCTCGAAGTTGAGTGTATCGTTCTTGAGCTCTGGAATACCCTTAACCATCAAAGTACCTGTATTCTCGCAACGACCACCATTGATAGCCAAAAGCAAAGCCTTAGCAAGGTTAGTACGTGCACCGAAGAACTGGATCTGGCGACCAATATCCTGGTATGATACGCAGCAAGCGATACCGTAGTCATCAGAGTGACGTACCTCACGCATCAACTCATCGTTCTCATACTGGATAGAGCTTGTATCAACTGAAACCTTAGCACAGAACTCCTTGAAGCCCTCTGGCAAATGTGGTGACCAAAGCACTGTCATGTTTGGCTCTGGAGATGGACCGAGGTTGTAGAGAGTCTGCAAGAAGCGGAATGAAGTCTTGGTAACCTTTGTACGGCCATCGTTGAAACGACCACCAATAGCCTCAGTAACCCATGTTGGATCACCAGCAAAGATATCGTTATATGACTGCATACGCAAGTGGCGAACCATACGCAACTTGATTACGAACTGGTCGATAAGCTCCTGAGCGAAAGTCTCATCAATGTTACCCTTAGCCAAATCGTACTCGATGTAGATATCGAGGAACGAAGATACGTTACCGAGTGACATTGCTGCACCATCCTGCTCCTTAACCGCTGCC
>JAFOZN010000154.1 GCA_017391185.1 Alistipes sp.
AGTTGTGCAGCCTTGGCCATACCGTATGCTGCCGAGATAGAGGTAGAGGAGTGTCCTGCGCCGAAAGCATCATATTCACTTTCAGCAATACGAGGGAAACCGCTTATACCTCCCATCTTACGATTGGTCGGGAAGAGGTCTCTACGACCTGTAATAATCTTATGAGCATAGGCCTGATGACCTACATCCCAGATGAGTTTATCTTCAGGTGTATCATATACATAGTGCAACGCTACGGCAAGCTCCACAACACCCAAACTCGAAGCCAAGTGCCCCGGATTTTTGGAACACTCTTCGATAATATATTGCCTGAGCTGGTGACAATAGGTCTTCAACTCCCCGATCGAGAGTTGCTTCAGATCGGCAGGAGAGTTAACCCTCTTGAGCAGGTCGTATGTCGTATGTTGAGTCTGAATCATGCTACAAATTTAACAATTTTTCACTAATTTGTCAACATCTCCACCGCGAGATGCTATTCTTATGCCACCGAGCAGTTAAAACCTCGCTCTTGAAGTCTTGCTGCTATTTTCTGCAACTCCTCCTTCTCCACCTTCTCCAGAGTCTGGCATGGGGTATCCCTATCCAACGAATATATCATCACCTGTCGAGGACGTATCTGCTCCACAATATCCAACCACGCCTCAACCTCTTTTTCGGTAGTATTATCCACCCGCTGGCCGAGATACTCTCCCCTGAGGAACATTGTCTGCAAGATCATCTTCCCCTCAAAGAGTTTCATCAACTCCACCGTACGCTCCACGCTATATGAGCCTTGAGGTTTATTGATGAGTTGCACAGTAGCATCAAAGGCCGAATCCAACTTCAAAATATTGTTATCTACCCTAAGCAATGCTCGGCGCACATCTTCACGATGAATCTGCGTAGCATTACTTAGCACCGAAACCTTCGCCTGAGGACAAATCTGATCTCTGAGCGCAATGGTATCTGCTATGATATCTTCAAAATCGGGGTGCATCGTAGGCTCGCCATTACCCGCAAAGGTAATCACATCGGGCACCTCGCCCTCATCGACCATCCTCCGCAGAGTCTTAGCGAGCATCTCTCGTACATCCTCTCGGCTGTTGAAGCGGCGGCGACCAGGATGATCCTCATTCCAACCACACTCACAATATATGCAGTCGAAATTACACAACTTACTCTCCACAGGCAAGAGATTCACACCCAACGATAGCCCTAAGCGGCGCGAGCGCACAGGGCCGAAAATTATATTATCATAGAGCGATGTCATAGTCCAAAAAATTAATTACATCTTCTGACGGCGATACTCCTTTGGCGTGAGTCCCGTATGACGCAAGAAGTATTGCCCGAAGAATGATGGATTAGGGAAATTAAGTCGTGCCGAGATCTGCTGTACCGAAAGCTGGGTAGAGCTGAGTAGAGCCTTGGCATTGAGAATCACCGTACGAGTAATCCACGCCGCAGCACTACGATCTGAGACTTGGCGTGTAATGATAGTCAGATATTTAGGTGTGATACACAACTTGTCGGCATAATACTGCACCTCGCGCGAGATGGTGATGTCGGTAGCGAGCAACGAGAGGAACTCTCTAAAGAGAATATCCTGACGCGAACAAGGCTCGTGCTTAACAGGCATATCATGGGTATAGATGGCCGCAAGCTCGTAACATAAGAGCATAAGCATATGTTTGTTGATTTGCTCGTGATACGGATGAGATGTATTCTGATCCTTATCGTGCATCATCTTGCTAATCTCCAATATATCATCCAACTGCTTACGGGTAAGCGTCACACAAGGGTGCTCACGCATCATCATCTGGATGGAGCTGGCTGAAGGGATGTTCAACTCCCTCAAAAAATCGGTATTGATGGCAAGAGTATAACTCTTGAAATCATCGCCCATATCCAGAGCCTGAATAATCGTACCTTTAAAGGCAAAGCATAGTGTTCCTGCCGTAAGATGATATTTATGGCCGTTAATAATCACATCTCCCTCGCCACCCAAGCACAAGAAGATTCCACCGCTACGCAACGAACGTGGCAGAGTGTCGGGGTTGATGATGGTGTGATAATCCTTACTATCGATATAAGTAAACAAATCTGTTTCGCTCACAGGACTATCATTGGATAATACTGGTACGATATTATCTCCGATCATTTCTCTCTAAAGTTAATATCATGGTGACACCTTGTCACACATTTCTATAAACAAAGATATGAAAAATATGACAAATAAAAGTGTTTTAAGCTATTTTTATGTCTTAAAAGCGAAAATTGATGCCAATATAGAACATTTTCCTCATATCAACACACCCCAAACCAAACCCGCATAAAAGGGATAGATTATTGCCTACTTTCAATCCATCTAAGCGAATGATCGACACTAATATATGCCTCAACCAAGTCACAAGGTAGGTAGAAGTATTGATTAGCCGACTCGTACGCAATAGATGAATCATGCGAAAGCAGTGGCAACATATCCTTAATCAACTGCTGCTCATCGTAACAAGCCTGACGCATAGTAGCCAAACACTCGGCTTTTTCAGCCTCATCACTTGATGCTAAATAACGGTCACGAGCCACATAGAAACGACCTTGCACGGCGGACGATTTGAGGTGAATCCTCACCGCCTCGGCACGATTAAGTTGAGTCTCAACTCCCTCACGATATTTGCCCTTTGCCACAGCAACTGCCTCACGCAACAACTTCACACCCTTCTCAAAACCCGCAGCAGCCTTATCCATCTGCGAGATCCACACATCCATCGGATAAATAGATCTCCACGACTTCAACTCATCATACGGAAAACCATATACCATAGAAGATTTATATCCCGTTGGTCTAACATAGAAAGGATTAGATGGGCCAGTGTGATGTGGGCCGTGATAGAGCGTTGTAATATGATAGGGGAACTCTTCAAATCCATCAGAACAAGCACGCCAAGCCTCTCTAACATACCTTCCAGCCTTATCACCGTACTCCGTATTGGCCAACTCTTCGACAGCTTGATCGGCACTCATTCCCTTTTTGAATGATTGGAAGAGTTTCAAATTCTCCGAAGGATAACCACCCAAGCTCCAACTCAACATCACTCCATTAACATCCTGCTTCGAAAGATTCTCGGCATGACGAGCGACCAAATCCACAACAGGAAGTTGTGGAACTACAGCCATCTCCCATGTACAATTCACCGCCACCTTGGCCACACACTTTAGACCTGCCGCACGTGCCGCAGCCCAATTCCTCAAAGCACGTGGGCCAGGGCCTACATTTGATATTGAGTACTCGCCAACAGCCGACTTTACACCGCCCTTTTCGAATGGTTTAGACCATTCGCTAACCGACATAAACCAACAATTTTTGGGAAGTTGGCGTATGATAGCCTCACACTCACTATCTCGCCATTGCCAATCCCATACAATAACTTTTGCATCGGGATCTGCTCGATGAACACCCTCTTCGATAGCTTTATTTACATTGGCAATAAGCTCGGCATATTCATGGTCACGACAATGGGGACAATCCAAGTGGTTGCGCGACACGCAACTTGTATAGTTCTCCGAAGCGGTGATTGTAAATACTCCGCCCAAGCCTTCAACCTGACGAAACACACTCTCCATAGAGCGAGATAGCCATTCCTGCACCTCAGGTCTTGAGGTACAGAACGCATATAAATCACGCACTTTGGGGCCTCTAAAGGCCTTGCGCCCCTCCATCTCATTAAAGAATTCATCATCCATGCCTCGTGGCTCGTTCACATAAAGATAAACCTTAACGCCATACTTTGCGGCACGTTGTACCAAACGATTCAAACCCTCGATACGCTCCTTGGCACGACTATCGCCAGGGAATAAGCCATCGGGCTCGACCATCATTCTCAAAACAGAGTGTAGCCAAATTCCATTTACACCCACCTGTTGCAACTGGCGAAAATACTCCTCTGGGTATGAACTCATACTCTTATCAAGCAATGGATCGCCAAAATCGGTGAAATATGGAAAAATCATCTTCAGCTCGAAATTATCATCCGAAGAGGATGTTTCTTGCTTACTCTTCTCACGCTTGACCACCTCAAACTCACGCATAAAATCGAAACGTGGCTCCTCACATTTCAAAGCGTTCTTACCCAAAGAGGATAACAATTCGGCGATATATGCAGCTCGCTCCTTCATCTGGGCTGTTGGCGTTTCATATCTGAGTGGCTGACACCATGGCTTAACATAACCCAACTTCTGATACAGAAAATCATCCTCCGTAAGGCGGAACTTTAGCTCCTGACGATCCATACCAAGCAGTTGCAAAAGCTGATCGTAGGGTAATAGATGCCAATTGCGCTTGAGGATGGTAATATAACCTCGAGTGGTAGTCCATTCAGGCTCGATAGTCTGCTTACGAGGCAGACCCATCGACTCGGCAAGGCTCTCAATATTCTCTACCTTAGTCTGCATAACCTCGGCCAAGCGATGCTTATCAACCACGCTCCAATTACGCCAAACAAAGGCGTACTCACGATGTGGGAAGTAATCATATTCGATAGCCTCCTTACGACCATCTTCGCCATGCAAAGCTACTGTTGTCTGCTGAGCAAAGATGTCAAAGCTCAAGGCAAACAACAACGATAAAACAAAGAAAAACTTGCGCATAATTTTTCAGATTTTTAGATAAATTCTATCTCGTAACAATCGCCCGTATATCCCGCACCCACGATATATTGCTTAGCCGTAGGCGAGAACTGCTCCTCATAGAAATGATGGCAATGACCGCACAAAATAGCCTTTAAGAGTGGTTGCTCCTTAAGCCATGCGATAAACTCTAAAGTAGGCTCATCCGAGAACTGCTGCACCGAGCGATTACGCCACTGCTCCGACTCAGGCAACGATGGATTTTGCTCATATTTAGAGGTCATCTCCAACGGAGCACCCGTCACATAGGCACAACGACCACCGTTGGACTTTAGATTTGCTTCGCAATGCTCAGGCGTATAGAGCGGCACATGACAAAGCATCACGATAGGCAAG
>JAFOZN010000155.1 GCA_017391185.1 Alistipes sp.
CAACAGAGGCACAATAAAGAGCATCTGTCGCGTAATAGAGAGTATGATGGCACGCTTGGCCTTACCGATAAATTGGAAGAAGTTACCCACGATGATGGAGAAGCCAACAACGGGGAACATCAACAGCAAAACTCGCATACCATGCACCGTAGCTTCGATGAGCGTAGTGGCATCTCCCGAACCATCCTCGCTGACAAAGAGGCGCACCACCTCGCGCGGAAAAACCTCACACACAACAAATCCCACGGTAGTGATGGCGGTACCCCACGCCATAGTCATAAAGAGAATTTTACGCACACGGTCATACTTCTTCGCACCGTAATTATAGCCGACAATAGGCTGCATACCCTGACTCAAGCCCAAGACCACCATCGTAAAGAGGAAGGCTACACGGTTGGCTATACCATAAGCTCCGATCTGAAGATCACCGCCATGAGTCGCCAGAGTATTATTCACAATGATGACCACCACGCAGGCGCACGACTGAATCATAAACGGTGCCATGCCGATACTGAGGATACTCTTGATGATTGAGCCACTCAGGCGGAATATGCCGTGGCGGAAGCGCAGGAATGATGTTGGGTTACTGAAGTGTATAATTTGTAATATCAGAGGCAGAGTCTGACCTATGACCGTAGCCCACGCCGAGCCTGCAATTCCCCACCCAAAACCGAAGATAAAGAGCGGACAGAAGATTAGATTTATCACCACCGAGAGAATCATCAGATACATCGCCTTTTGGGGATAACCCGAAACTCGCAACATATTGTTCAGACCCAAATACATGTGAGTCACCACATTACCATAGAGAATCACACGCATAAAATCCCTCGCATAGCCTATCGTATCGGGACTTGCGCCGAAGAAATACAACAACTCATCGAGAAAATACAACCCCAAAAAGGTGAAGATGATACCCATGATGGTATTGAGCAAGACCACATTACCCAAGATATGCTCTGCGGCAGACTTATTACCCTGTCCCAAGCGAATAGAGGTCATCGCAGCAGAACCTGCACCTACCATAGCTCCAAAAGCCGCAGCAAGGTTCATCATAGGCATCGTCAGCGCAAGGCCAGCAATGGCCAAAGGGCCGCAGCCTTGTCCGATAAAGATGCTATCTACGATGTTATACAAAGACGAGGATACCATCGCAATGATAGATGGCATAGCGTATCGTCTCAGCAGGGTGGATAGATTATCCGTACCTAAAGATAGTGGTGAATCTTGATTACTCATAACGAGCGCAAAGATAGCTATTTTGTACTAAAAAAAAGAAATCAAAGTTTAGGAATCGATTTACACCTCTCAACTACAAGGTATAGACCAGCATTTGCCCCTGAAGAGTTTTAAGAGCAAGCTCAACTTGCTGGCCTGTAAAAAGCTCGGCGCAGAGAGTAGAATGCTCCCCATCCCAAGAACACACTCTAATATCATCCCTGAGGCTAATGCCCTCTCGCTGAGCCATCTTATAGAGTGCCTCCTTAGCACACCACAGAGCCGCAGGCCACCACTCCTCGCGGCACAGGCCTTGCTCCTGATCACTCACATATCGAGATGCCACACGCCCAAAATCTCTCTCCATAGACTCGATATCCACTCCACAAGGAGTGCTCGAGAGCATCACAGCCACATGCGTGCGACTATGCGATACCGATATATATTTATAAGGGGAATTTAAGATGATGGGCGCACCAGAAGATAAATACTCAATCTGAGGCTCCTTGCCCAGATACACCCTAACCAAACGCCTCCAAGCCAAACGCTCTCGGCGGCGCGAAGGAGAACTATATTGAACGACAGACTCCAACTCCTGAGCCGTAGCCTGAGCCTCCAACTCATCTATTGCTGGCTGCTGAGCCACCAAGACTACTCCCGATGGGGTATCAATCCTATCACTTCTCATCGTAGCTCTTGCCCACTACAACCTTGATCTTATCCACACGGCGACCATCCATCGCCTTGACGGTGAATCTTATATCGTGAGCCTCCACACTATCGCCCTTCTTGAGCAAATCCTGCTTAAGCTCCAACATGAGTCCTGCCAAAGTCTCGGCACGGCCCTGAACATCCGAAAAGATATCCTCACCGCAACCCACCACACGCTCAAAATCGACAATATGGCTCTTGCCATCGAAGATATAGGTATGTTTATCCAGACGCTCGTAGAATGACTCGTCCTCATCGCTTTCGTCTGAAATCTCACCCACGACCTCCTCCAAGATATCCTCCAGCGAGACCAAACCCTGCGTAGCACCATACTCATCTACCACGATGGCCACGTGAATCTTATTCTCCTGAAAATCTCTCAGCAGATCGTCAATCTTCTTATGCTTGGGCACAAAATATATCTTACGCAGAAGTTGCTGCCAGCCAAACTCATTACCATGAGAGATATATGGCAAGAGATCCTTGACATAGAGCGCACCCTTGATATCGTCCAGATCCTCATCATATATAGGGATACGCGAATAACCCGACTCGATAATCACAGCCTTGACCTGCTCGAAAGAGGATTTGATGTCTAAAGCTGTAATATCAATACGCGGACGCATAATCTCCTCCACCTCGGTATTTACGAAATTGACAATACCCGAAAGCATCTGATGCTCCTGAATAGACTCTGCCGAATCCTTAGCCAAATCTACAGCATCTGCCAACTCCTCCATCGAAATCTCCATATTGCGCGAAGCCATACGGCTGATGCGACCTCCCGTACGCACCAAGATATAGGATAGAGGATAGGTCACAAGTCGGAAAAAGCGGATCGGATAGACCGCGAAGCGAGCAAAATCCTTACGATTGTTCTGAGAAAAGACCTTAGGCAAAATCTCGCCAAATAAAAGCAAGAGGAAGGTCACCAATACGGTCTTGAAGAGGAACTCAAAGCGGTTGAAGACAAAGAGCAGATCCATCACCTTGGAGGTGAGGATTACGATACAGATGTTGACCAGATTGTTGGTAACCAAAATCGTAGCCAACAAACCCTCGACATCATCTAAACAGGCCAAGATAGCCTTGTCGCGTTGATTCGACCCCTCGCGCATAAGACTCAACTCCTTAGGGGTGAGGGCAAAAAAGGCAACCTCGGAACCCGAAACGAGTGCCGAGATGCAAAGCAGGATAGAAGTACCCACTAACATTAATGCTACCTCCAAAGAGAAGCCCAAATATGTAATTCCTAAACCTTCCAAATCCTATTTTTATAGGTTAAACTCTAAAGAGAGAGAAATAGCAACCCGTTTCTCTCTGTTCGAACAACCCCTTTCTTAAAAGAGGCTATTCTCGCTCGCTACGTTAGTCTCAGCCTGCTCCTCGGCGAGAACCTCCTTACGGCGAGAGGTGTTATCCTTGACAAATCTCACTCCACGTCTGATGTAAGCAGCACCCGATGGGATGTCGCTATAACGAGAACGCTTGCGCTCCAAAATAGCCGGAACATTACCCTCGCGGCGTGATGTGATCTGTGGGATAATCTCAGGGACATTAGAGGTCTGCTTCTCCGCCTGAGCGATAGTATTATCCTCTACCAAAGTTATATCATCGGGAATATCGTTGATAGGCTTGATAAACTCCTCCTGACAGAAGCCTGTAGCTACCACCACAACCTCCAAGGCATCCTCGGCCATAGGTTTAGAACTCATACCCCAAATCATATCTGCCTGATGCTCTACGCCCTCCTCATCCTTGTAGCTGGCGTAGTTCTGGATGTAGTGGAGGATAGACAAAGCCTCCTCATACTGCACCTTATCCACATCGGCAGCCGAGATATTGATCAAGACCTTCTTGGCACCGATAATCTCGTTATTATTGAGCAATGGCGAACAGAGTGAACGGCGTGCAGCCTCCAAAGCTCTATCCTCTCCCTCGGCAGAGCCCACACCCATGTGCGCACGGCCACTATCACGCATCACACGATCCAAATCGGCAAAATCGACACGTATATATGCGTTCTCCACGGTAACCAACTCAGCAATACCCTTAGTCGCTGCGGCCAAAATATCATCGGCCTTACCGAAAGCGGCGCGGATTGGCAACTTACCGTACATCTCGCGGATGCTCTCGTTGTTGATCACCAGCAACGAATCGGCATACTTACGCAACTCTTCGATACCCTTGGCAGCCTGCTTACAACGCATAGGGCCCTCGACCAAAAGTGGAGATGTGACGTTGGCAACGGTAAGCAAACCCTCATCGTGCGCCATCTTGGCAATGACGGGTGAAGCTCCTGTACCTGTACCACCACCCATTCCTGCGGTGATAAAGACCATACGAGTACCTCTTGAGAGTACAAAATCGCGAATCTGATCCAACGAAGCTGTAGCCAACTCCTGACCACGCTCTGGATTGTTACCCGCGCCCTGACCATCGCCCAAGACGATCTTATACTCGTCTGGCAAACTCAAATTATCCAACGCTCTCTGATCGGTATTACATGCCAAGAAATTCACTCCCTTGATTTTGGTCTTCCACATATAATCAAGGGCATTACCTCCTGCACCTCCGACACCTATGACTGTTATGATTGATTGCTGCTGCTTAGGCACAGACAACTCATTTATTAGATCTTCTCTCATCTGAATCTGCTTACATTTTAATATTCATCATCTCCATCATCGGCCCCCTCATCTGGATTGCGGAATGCATCATCCAAAGAGCCCTTCAGCATATCCAGGAATTTCTGGATACGGCCCTTACCTTTGCTGGTAGTTTCGGGGATATCTTCTGTCTGAGACTGAGCATTAACTCCGCCCCATTTATCTCCATCCTCCACTGGAGGCTGACTCTCCGAAGGCTGCTCCACATAAGGCTGCTCTGTAACTTTTGGCTGCGCTGGCTGGGTAGGTTGCGCTGGCTGAGCAGGAGTCTGCACAGGGCTCTGAACAGAGCTTTGCACACCCCCTCTAAGAGGAGTCTCCTCTATCTTAGGAGGATTATTCACCACCTTTGGCTTAAGCGGAGCTGCACTCTGCAAGATACCCACAGGACAAGCTCCAGCCTCCATACCCTTAAGCAAGAGTGCCACCGCCAAACTCTTCGATGGCGAAGCTACCTTAGCCTGCTCCTCAGTCGAAAGACCCATCTCGGCGCACGATACTCTCACCTCCTGATCGGTAATCTTCTGGAAGAGCTTCTCTACATTAAACAGATTTGCACCACCACCCGTCAGGACAATACCCGCAGCAAGTCTTCTGGCATAACCCGACTCACGAATCTCATTCCAGACATACTCTGCGATATCTGTCATACGAGCCTCGATCACGGCAGCCAAGTTCAATCGCTGGATAGGCTTAATAGAGCGACCACGGCTGCGAATCTCGATAAGCTGGTCGGGAGTATGCTCCACAACAGCCGAGCCATAGGTACACTTCAAGCTCTCGACAGTTTTGGCAGGGATATAGCCGTCATAGACTCTCAGGTCGGCATTGATAGCCGAGCTACCGAGCGGGATAGAGGAGATATAACGCAGAACACCACCATAATATACCGCAACATCGGTAACACCGCTACCGATATCAACCACAGCAACACCCTCTTGCA
>JAFOZN010000156.1 GCA_017391185.1 Alistipes sp.
GCGAGAGTGCACCACATCACCTGTCGGGGCGCGTACCGTAATAGAGAGGTCACACGACTTATCTAATACGGATGTAACCCAAACCGAAGCTGTGGCATTGACGGTGTTGTCAATAATGCTGTTTTGATGAATCAGCACACCATCAGAGCCATAATAGAGTGGCGATATGGTGGTTGGCTCGGTCACGATGAGCTCCACCTCGCGGTATATACCGCCATATTGATTAATCTCCGAAGAGGTCGGCAGAATATCATTTTGATAGGAGTTGTTCACCACCACCACAAGTGAGTTGTCTGTACCAAACTTCACGTGGGAAGTAATCTCAAAGGTAAAGGCGGTGAATCCACCACGATGCTCTCCAGCGTGGTGACCATTGACAAAGACATCTGCGATGGTCTGTACGCCGTAGAATTTCAGAAACAGACGCTTGGTACTCCACTCAGCAGGGATATATATCGAGCGTGAGTAGTTGCCGATGGTCTGCAGGTAGTTGCCTTGTCCAGCCAAAGCATCGAGATTCCAAGTATGGGGCAATGAGATATTGCGGGCATAGTCGGAGCTGGTCTCCAACTTATAGAAAAATTGCCAATTCTCGTTCAGCGAGTATATCTCTCGTGCAGAGAGCGTCAGGCTGACGAGGGTAAATATAAGTGAAAAAATAATTCGTCTCATGGTTTTAGATTTTAGGCGTGTAAACACATTTTTCATGCAAAATTCAACTCAAAACGTAGGCTCGGATCGAATTGAAAAAGTTTTTACTATTTGCAAATATAAGAAATTAGAAAAAAATATGCTAACTTCGTGCAATAAAATAAACCGAATAGGGTAAAAGTATAAACATATTATGAATATATTTGACATAATCGTATATATCGCATTGGCTTGGGCTGTGTTTAACGGTTGGCGCAGGGGGCTTCTCTTGCAGCTGATATCGTTGGCGGCTTTGGTTGCGGGATTTTACTTTGCCGCCAAGCGTGGTCCTGAAGTCGGGGCAATGCTTGGAGCTGAGGGTGTGGCTGCCAATGCGTTGGGTTTTGCGGTGATATTTTTCGGAGCATTGCTCATAATCACTTTTTTGGGGCATCTGGTCAAGAAGGTCTTTCGCTTTGCGGGGTTGGGTGCTTTTGACATACTGCTCGGCATACTCTTTTCCGTAGTTAAAGTAGGTCTTGTGGTGAGCGTGATGTTTGCCTGTTTTGAGACTATGAATAAGGATTATACATGGGCTTCCAAGCAGACCGTAGAGGAGTCCAAATGGTTTAAGCCTGTTGCTGGAGTGGTTTATAAACTCACGCCTTACTTTGAGCAGGTGGCAGGTCAAGTTTTAAAGCAATAGGATATGGCAGAGGAGAGCTTTTTGGCTACCGTGGTGCAATCCACAGGCAGTTGGTATGAGGTGTTGAGAGGCAAGGAGCGTCTGCAATGCCGAATCAGAGGTAAATTGCGCCTAAAGGGAGTGCGTTCGACCAATCCTGTTGTGGTGGGCGATATGGTGCGATGCGAGAGGGATGAGCAGGGTAGTTATGTGATTGTGGGCATCGAGCCACGCCGTAATTATATCATTCGCCGCGCATCGAATCTCTCGAAAGAGTCGCATATCATAGCCTCCAATATAGATCAAGCCTTGCTCGTTGTGACGCTCTTTTCGCCAGAGACTGCGACAGAGTTTATTGACCGATTTTTGGTCACTTGTGAAGCGTATAAAGTTCCAGTAACGATACTTTTGGCGAAGATAGATTTGGCTCGTACGAAGCCAGAGGCCGTTGAGGAGTTTCATGCCATATATGAGAGTGCGGGATATAAGATAGTGGAGGTCTCGGCTACCCAAGGCGAGGGCGTAGAGGAGGTCAGAGAGATGCTGCGTGGCAAGACTACACTTTTGTCGGGAAATTCGGGCGTTGGAAAGTCCACTTTGGTGGCGGCTGTTGAGCCGGGGTTGGATATCCGTACGGGTGAGATTTCGCAAAGTCATAATAAAGGCAAGC
>JAFOZN010000157.1 GCA_017391185.1 Alistipes sp.
GGAACGCCCCGTAACATTCCCAATCAAGGATATGGCCGAGGCTCAGGCCGAGGTGGTACATTCACTCGCCAAGTGGAAGCGAGTGACGCTGGCAGAGTACGAAGTCCCCAACGGCTATGGTATCATTACCGATATGAATGCCATTCGCGCCGATGAGGAGTTGGACAATCTACACTCGCTCTATGTCGATCAGTGGGATTGGGAACGTGTGATGCCTGAGGAATCTCGTACGGTGGATTACCTCAAGCGCATCGTGGAGCGTATCTATGGGGCTATCCTACGCACCGAGTATCATATCTGCGAGACATATCCGCAGATTGAGCCATTTTTGCCCGAAGAGATTAAGTTTATCCACGCCGAAGAGCTTCTGCAACGCTACCCTACACTCTCAGCCAAAGAGCGAGAGGATGCCATCTGCAAGGAGTACGGTGCAGTATTTATCATTGGTATCGGTTGCGAGCTCACCAATGGCGAAAAGCACGACAACCGCGCACCCGATTATGACGATTACTCTACTATCTGCTCAGATAGCGGTTTGGCGGGATTGAACGGCGATTTGCTGATATGGTATCCTGTTTTGGAGCGCTCTATCGAGCTGTCGTCTATGGGAATCCGTGTAAACCGAGAGGCTTTGGAGCGTCAGCTTCAGCAAAGTGGCAAGGAGGATCGCAAGAGCCTCTACTTCCACCGCCGACTCTTAGAGGGAACACTCCCCCAATCCATCGGCGGAGGTATCGGTCAGAGCCGACTCTGTATGATCTTGTTGCACAAGGCTCATGTGGGCGAAACCCAATCGAGCATCTGGCCCGACAATATGCGCAAGGCATGCCGAGAAGCAGGAATGACGCTGATATAACAAAGAATTAGGGTGTTTAACAGTTTTGTTAAACACCCTAATTCTTTACTCTTATATTACTTAATTTCCTACCTCGCAAAGGAACTTGATACGCACCAAGCGAATCTCCTCCTCGGTGTAATCCGAGCCAAGCTCCTCAATGGCTGCATCCAAAGAGTCACTCTCGGCATCCTCCTTGAAATATAGGTAAATATCCTCAGCCTTATCCTCATCCATATATTTATTAATATAGTACGAGATATCGAGCTTAGTACCCGAATTGACAATACCCTCAACCTCGGACAAAACCTCATCGAACTCCAGATTCTTGGCTCTGGCGATATCCTCAAAATCCATCTTACGGTCGATAGATTGGATGATAAATATCTTATTTCCCGACTTGTTGGCCACACCCTTAACGACCATATCCTGTGGACGGATGATATCCTTCTCCTCGACATAGGCCTTGATGAGCTTAACGAACTCCTCACCAAACTTCTTAGCCTTACCTGCTCCCACGCCTGAGATATTCTGCATCTCCTCGATAGTGATCGGGTATTGGATAGACATATCCTCCAACGATGGATCTTGGAAAATCACAAATGGTGGCAAATCGTGCTTCTTAGCGACCTTCTTACGCAGGTCTTTGAGCATAGAGAATAGCTCCTCATCTGCTGCACCACCCTTACCAATCTGTGCTGATACGATCTGCTCTTCCTCCTCCTGCTCCTCGTAATTGTGGTCAAGAGTGATAGTGACAGGCATAGGTGATGAGATATATTTCAAACCCTTATCGTTAATAGACAAAAGGCCATAGTTCTCAATACTCTTATCCACCAACCCCATAATCAAGGCTTGACGCATCACCGCACCCCAGAATTTGGCATCGTGCTCTGCACCCTTGCCAAACCATGAGAGTTTATTGTGAGAGTAGCTCTTGACCTGAGCCGTAACCTTACCTATCAAAACCGCAGCCAAGTGATCAACCTTGAATTTATCGCCAATAGCCTCCAGAGTCTGCAACGCAAGTTTCATTTCGGCCTGAGCATTCACCTTTGGCTTAGGATTTACACAGTTATCGCACGCACCGCAATTAGACTCGCCATACTCCTCTCCGAAATAGTGCAAAAGTGTCTTACGGCGACACATAGAACTCTCAGCATAGGATACGGTCTCCAACAAGAGCAATTTACCAATCTCCTGCTCGGCCAAAGGCTTACCCTGCATGAATTTCTCCAACTTCTGGATATCCTTATAGCTATAGAAAGTCAAACAGTGTCCCTCGCCACCATCTCGGCCTGCACGACCTGTCTCTTGGTAATATCCCTCCAGAGATTTTGGTATATCATAGTGGATAACATAGCGTACATCGGGCTTATCAATACCCATACCGAAAGCTATGGTGGCAACGATCACATCCACCCTCTCCATCAAGAAGTCATCTTGATTATTAGCACGCGTCTGGGCATCCATACCCGCATGGTATGCCAAAGCCTTTATACCATTAGCCATCAATAACTCGGCCAACTCCTCTACCTTTTTACGACTCAGGCAATAGATAATACCACTCTTGCCCGGACGTTGCTTAATGAAACGAATTATGTCGTGATCGGCATTATGCTTAGGACGAATCTCATAGAAAAGATTCGAGCGATTGAACGAAGATTTAAACACCGCAGCATCACTCATACCCAGATTCTTCTGGATATCCATCTGCACCTTAGGCGTAGCGGTAGCAGTGAGTGCAATCAGCGGAGCCTGACCAATATCATTGATAATAGGACGGATACGGCGATACTCTGGGCGAAAATCGTGTCCCCACTCCGAAATACAGTGAGCCTCATCTATGGCATAGAACGAGATCTTGATCTTACGCAGGAATGCTACATTATCCTCCTTGGTCAAAGATTCAGGCGCAAAATAGAGCAATTTGGTCTTTCCATCCAAAACATCCTGACGTACCTGATTGATCGCTGTCTTGTTGAGCGATGAGTTCAAGAAATGGGCAATACCCGACTCAGTAGAGAATGTACGCATGGCATCGACCTGATTCTTCATCAAGGCGATAAGTGGCGAGATAATAATTGCCACACCGTCCATAATCAGGGCGGGGAGCTGATAACAAAGTGATTTACCACCTCCTGTCGGCATCAAGACAAAGGTGTCTCTACCCGAAAGAAGATTGCGAATAACTGCCTCTTGATTACCCTTAAAAGAGGTGAATCCGAAGTACTCCTTCAATTTGTCATGCAATAACGTACTATCCTGCTCCATCGCTATAATCCTAAAATCAAATGATATAAGGTTTCTTGAAATATCAATTTTCATTCAAAGATAAAACTTTTTTTGGAAAAAATTGATAACTTTGTAAAAAATTTTCAAGCATTATGCGACTTTTTACGAGCGAATTGGTAAAGAAATATAAGTCACGCACTGTGGTTAACCATGTTACCATAGATGTTAAGCAGGGCGAGATTGTAGGTCTGCTCGGCCCAAATGGAGCTGGAAAGACCACTACCTTTTATATGATAGTAGGACTTATCAAACCCAACGAGGGACAGATATTTCTGGAGGATGACAACGGTAAGATCAGCGAGCTCACCAACGAGCCTGTATATCGCCGTGCCCAGATGGGTGTGGGATATTTGGCTCAGGAGGCCTCTGTTTTCCGCCGTCTGAGTGTAGAGGATAATATCAAGGCTGTATTGGAGATGACGTCCTTCAGCAAGGAGTATCAGCGTGAGCGTTGCGAATCGCTCATCGAGGAGTTCCGCTTGCAGAAGGTGCGCAAGAGTTTAGGTATCCAGCTTTCGGGAGGAGAGCGCCGCCGTACCGAGATCGCTCGCGCAGTAGCCATCAATCCTGCATTTATTTTGCTTGATGAGCCTTTTGCGGGAGTGGACCCTATTGCGGTAGAGGATATTCAGAGCATCGTTGCTACGCTTAAGAATAAGAATATCGGCGTAATCATCACCGACCACAACGTGGATGAGACTTTGGAGATTACCGACCGCACTTATCTACTCTACGAGGGTAAGATCCTCAAAACGGGTACTGCCGAAGATTTGGCTAACGATGAGATGGTAAGAAAGGTTTACTTGGGTAAGAACTTCGAGTTGCGCCGTAAGCCAAGTTTCGCCATGCAAAAGATACAAGAGCAACAAGAACAAGAAAACAAATAAAAAAGGAACCAACTACCTAACCTTAAATATGGATAAAAGCGTCTCCGCGGGGTGCGTAAAGGGAATTATAGCTCCGCCAAGTTCAAAGAGTTATGCTCAACGAGCCATAGCATTGGCTCTACTCTCTCAAGGCAAGAGTATTCTTCGCAACATTGAGTTCTGCAAAGATACTCGTTCGGCACTATCATGTATCGAGGCTTTGGGTGCCAAGGTTGAGATTCTTGACGAAAGCACGATAGCTATCGAGGGTGGATTACGCCCACTCTCCAACACTTTGCATGTGGGAGAATCTGGATTGGCTACCCGACTATTTACCCCTATAGCCTCGCTGTGGCATGAAGCAATCACCATCCAAGGCGAAGGTACGCTTCTTCATCGTCCAATGATTATGATGATCGAGCCCCTCAGAGCTTTAGGCGTAGAGGTGCGTGATGGCGGTGGATACCTGCCTATCGAGGTCAAAGGGCCTATCCATGGCGGAGAGATTGAGGTAGATGGTAGTATATCGTCTCAATTTATCACAGGATTGCTTCTTTCATTGCCACTGGCCGAAGAGGACACTACGTTACACGTCACATCCCCTGTTTCGACACCTTATATTGACATGACTATCGATACGGCTCGCATATTTGGTATCGAGATTATGCAAAAGGAGGGTGATTACACCGAATTTTTCATCGAAGGTGGTCAGAAATACACCCCTACCGATATCTCGATAGAGGGCGATTGGAGTGGCGCATCGACTATACTCGTTGCGGGAGCTATTGCGGGAGAGGTTACCGTAAAGAATATCTCTACCCTATCCAAGCAGGCCGACACAGCTATTATCAGAGCTTTGGAGAGGGCTGGTGCAGGCATCATTATTGAGCATGATTCTATCACCGTATCAAAACGCCCGCTCAAAGCATTCACATTTGACGCAACAAACTCTCCAGATCTCTTCCCTGCTCTTGCAGCATTGGCAGCGGCAGCAGAAGGCGTATCGACCATCATCGGCACATCGCGCCTGAGTCATAAGGAGAGTGACCGCGCCGAGACTCTGCGTCAGGAGTATGAGAAGTTGGGAATCGAGATTGATATCAGCCAGGAGGATGTAATGACAATCCGAGGCGGTAAGATCAAACCTGCAACAGTATTCAGCCATGGAGATCACCGTATCGCCATGTCATTGGCCGTATCGGCTCTCAGGTGCGATGGTGAGGTTGTTATCGAGCAGGCAGAGTGTGTCGAGAAGAGCTATCCGACATTCTTTGAGGATTTGGAATCAATAATTGAGTAAGGAATGAACTCTTGGGGTAATATATTTAGAATAAGTATTTGGGGAGAATCTCATGGTAAGCAGGTGGGAGTCTGTATTGACGGAGTCCCTGCGGGCATAGAGCTTTGCGAGGATGATTTTACCGTGGATTTATCTCGCCGCAGAGCAGGAGCTACGGGTACTACACCACGCAAGGAGGGTGATCAACCCCATATCGTTTCGGGACTCTTCAACGGCTATACTACAGGATCTCCGCTGACAATAGAGTTCCTCAACGAAAATACACGTTCATCCGATTACTCCTCTCTGGAGAAGCACCCTCGCCCATCACATGCCGATTTGGTGGCACGCCAAAAGTGGGGAGGATATAACGATCCGCGAGGTGGAGGTCACTTCTCAGGACGTATCACATTGGGATTAGTTGCGGCAGGAGTCGTGGCTAAGAAGATTTTAGGCTCAGGAGTTGAATTCGCGACAAATATCATAGAGATTGGAGGTTGTCGAGACTCTCAATCCTTCGAAAAGATAATAGAGCAGGCTCAGCGAGATCAAGACTCTGTGGGAGGCGTTGTGGAGTGCCGTATAAAAGGGGTCGCATCATCGCTCGGAGAGCCATTTTTTGACTCGGTAGAGAGTACAGCGGCTCACCTTCTCTTCTCCATCCCTGCCATCAAGGGTGTGGAGTTCGGCGCAGGATTCGAGGCTGCTCGAATGCGCGGATCGGAGCATAATGATATGATTATTGACGCCCATGGACATACCCAGACCAACCATGCTGGCGGTATTGTCGGAGGTATCACCAACGGTAATGAGATTATAGTACGTGCAGCAATCAAGCCTACCGCATCAATCTCCAAAGAGCAAGCGACATACAACTTTGAGCACAACGCCATAGAGCCACTCTCAATCAAGGGCCGTCACGATGCTTGTATTGCACTTCGCGCAGCGGTTGTCGTAGAGGCCGCTATGGCCATTGCATTGGCTGATCTTAAACTTAGAGCATAGCAGAAGTGAAAGCCCGCCGTAGAGATATCATAAACCATATCGCCGAGCAGATCTCCTCTCTATATTCGATAGAGGAGTCTAAAATCATTGCCCGTAAGGTTGCATCGCATCTAAGTAATGAAGATGAACTAAAATATATCATTGAACCTTCCGAGGAGATCGTGATTGACGGGATAGAAGAGGTTCTAAATCAACTCAAAATGGCCCGTCCATTGCAATATATTTTAGGCAAGGCGGAGTTTTTTTCGTTGGAGTTTTTCATCAGCGAAGGCGCATTGATTCCGCGACCAGAGACCGAAGAGCTTGTTATGTGGACTCTGGAGAGAGCTAAGGATTTCGAGAGGCCTCAGATTCTTGATCTTTGCACAGGCAGCGGGTGTATAGCTTTAGCGCTCAAAAGCGCCATAAAAGAGGCTAATGTTACGGCTGTCGATCTTTCGGATGATGCATTAAGCATAGCTCGCAAAAACGCAAACAAACTCAATTTAGAGGTAGAGATTATCAAGGAGGATGTGTTGCAAGGCATACCAAGTTTACAAGATAGGCGATTTGACATAATCGTCTCCAATCCTCCGTACATCCCCCAGCAAGAGATCACCCTGATGCATCCCAATGTAGTTGAACATGAGCCACATATGGCACTATTTGTAGATGATCATGATCCTTTGGTCTTCTATCGAGCCATCGCTCTCTCGGCGCAAAAGATGTTAAACAATGGGGGCTACCTACTCTTTGAGATTCACGAGAAATTGGGCGAGCAGACTTTTAAGCTACTCAAGGCAGAGGGTTTCAAAGATGTGGAATTACGCCACGACTTTAGAGGTAAACCAAGAATGATATGTTGCAGAAAAAAGTAGAGATAAGCAAACCAACCAAGACTCCAGAGCAGGCTCTCGCCTCGCTTATGCGCCAATGTGCACGTATGGAGCGTTGTTCAGGCGATGCTCTAAGACTCATGCGAGGGTGGCAAATCGAACCAAATAAAGCACAAGAGATACTGCAACAACTCATCAAAGATCGTTTCATAGATGATAGGCGTTATGCCGAAGCTTTTGTTCGCGAGAAAGTCTCACTCAGTGCATGGGGCGAGTATAAAATCAAGGCTACACTCAAACATAAAGGCATCTCAGAGGAGATAATTAGAGAGGCCTTGGAGTCTTCGGGTAATTTGCATGACACCGCAAGGCTTAAGGAGCGACTCAGTCGCAAACTGCGCACCGTAAAGTATAAAAACCTTTATGATCTGCGCACAAAACTCATCCGCTATGGACTCTCACTGGGGTTTAGCATGGATGATGTAATAAAAACAGTAGAAGATATTACCAAAAACCACCCAACCGAACCAGAATGCGAAGAGAATTTCTTTTAATCACAACCATACTTCTATTAAGCATAATGCAATCTTCGGCACAAAAACTCTCTGCCGAAGATTATGTATATCCGCTTAAGAATGTCGCAGGATACTACTCAGCCAACTTCGGCGAGATGCGTCCCAACCACTTCCATGCTGGCACCGATTTCAAGACCGATGGCGTTGAGGGCAAAGAGGTCGTATCGGTTGCCGATGGTTATATTTCGAGAATTTCACTCTCTCCTTCGGGCTATGGTTTGGCTCTATATGTCAGCCATCCCAATGGCACAACGTCTGTGTATGGACACTTGTCTCGCTTTCGTAAGGATATACACGAATTTGTACTCTCGGAGCGTCGCCGTTTAAAGCGTAGCAAAGTGGATCTATACTGCGATAAGGATCAGTTTTCAGTAAACCAAGGAGATGTGATTGCTCTATCGGGAAATACAGGCTCTTCGATGGGGCCTCACCTCCATTTTGAGCTTAGAGAGAGCAACAGCCAAAAGACTCTGAATATCATAGCTCAGGGCATCATCAAGCCTAAGGACGACATCTCACCATACTTTATGAAGTTACACTACTTCGAGGTAGATACCATAGGTGGCATCCCCTACCACAGCAACCCTACGACATACAGAGTCTATAAAGCAAGTGACTATAGTTACAAAACCGAGCAAAAGACTCCTATAAAAGTCGGTCGTAATGGCTATTTTGTGGTGGAGACTTCGGATCGCAAGAATGATTGTGCCAATACATACGGAGTCTATAACTTAGCGATGGAGTTGGATGGTAAAAAGATTATAGAGTATCGCAACGATGGTTTCACTTTTGATCTATCGAGATATTGCAATGCCGTATCCTACTACCCCATCCAGCGCAATTCTCGCAACGAAGCTATGCGTATGGCTCTATTACAGGGTACGCCTAGGGTGTTCTTCCCAACGGTTGTAAATCAAGGCATGATTTCCACCAAAGAGGGTGAAAAACGCGAAGTTACTCTGCTCGCCACGGATGATTGCAAGAACACCTCAACGCTAAGTTTTTCGATTGAAGGTAAGAGAGATGAGGAGTGCTTCAAGCCTCAAGAGGATAACTCGCTGAAAAAGGTCTATTACAACCACGACTTTGCACAGAAAGTAGATGATACCTTCAGCGTAATAATCCCCAAAGGCGCATTATACGAATCTATCGCTATGAGATTGGAGCCTTCTGAGATTGTGCCCAAAGCTGATACGACAATCAAGATTCTCTCCCCCGCGTATCTTGTACATGATGATAACACACCTTTGCAAAAGAGTATCGGAATTGTTTTTAGCCATAATGTAGATAAAAATCTACAACACCAAACCTCTGTAGCACGAGTTGGCGCAAACGGCTCGGTCACATACGTTGGCGGCACATATCGCTACAATCGCATCGTAGCACGCACCACATCTTTTGGCACATTCTGCCTGGTGGCAGACCTCACGCCACCCGTAATCGCGCCTTCATTCAAGGATGGTGGGGATTATCGCATGAGTGACAAGATTTCTTTTAGAGTCTGGGATAATTTCTCTGGTGTAGCCTCTTTCGATGTATGGATTGATGGAGAGTGGATTCCCGTAGAGTTCGCTCGTAACCGTTCGATAATCAACATCAAAGCCGAAGGTATCAAAGGCAACAAAGAGCATACTATCCTAATTAAAGCCAAAGATTCATGCGGGAATATAGCATCTTGGGAGGGAAACTTTATTAAATAAAGATTTTTTACTACCTTTACCAACAAAGATAATAAAAACCTAAATTTATATGTTGAAAAAATCTATTCTGAGCCTCTTTGCAATATGCTCATTTGCGCTCTCATTTGCACAGCAGAAGGAGTTTTCTCCTGCCGATTATGTAAATCCTTTGGTGGGTTCCCATTCTGAGTTTGTACTCTCTACTGGTAACACCTACCCCGCCATCGCACGCCCTTGGGGTATGAATTTCTGGTCGCCACAGACTGGTAATATGGGTGATGGTTGGATGTATAGTTACACAGCCTACAAAATCAAGGGTTTCAAGCAGACTCATCAACCAAGTCCTTGGATTAACGACTATGGCCAGTTTGCCATCATGCCTGTGGTGGGTAAGCCAGAATTTGACCAGAACAAGCGTGCAAGCTGGTTCTCTCACAAGGCCGAAATTGCCAAGCCATACTATTATCAGGTATATTTGGCTGAGCATGATGTGGTGGCTGAGTTCTCGCCAACAGATCGCGCTGTACTCTTCCGCTTCACATTCCCCGATTCTGACAACTCATATATCGTGGTAGACGCCCTCGACAGAGGTTCTTATATCAAAGTTGATAAGGCCAATAACCGCATAATAGGTTACTCTACTCGCAATTCGGGTGGTGTGCCACGTGATTTCAAGAACTACTTTGTGGTTGAGTTCGACAAACCTATCGAGATGGTCAACACCTTCAACAATGGCAAGTTGCATGAGGGCGAGGCTGAGCAGAAGAGCAATCATGTAGGAGCAGTAATCGGCTTCAAGACTAAGCGTGGCGAGCAGGTACATGCACGCGTTGCCTCATCATTTATCAGCGTTGAGCAGGCTCAGATCAACCTCAAGGAGTTGGGTAACGACACCTTGGAGCAGCTCAAAGAGAAAGGCCGTAAGGCTTGGAACGATGTTTTGGGCAAAATCGAGGTAGAGGGTGGCACATTAGATCAGTATCGCACATTCTACTCTTGCCTCTATCGCTCGACACTCTTCCCAATGAAGCACTATGAGATCAATGCCGATGGCGAGGTAGTACACTACAGTCCTCACAACGGCAAGGTCGAGAAGGGTTATTTCTACACAGGTACAGGTTTCTGGGATACATTCCGTTGTCTCTTCCCACTCTTGAATATGCTCTATCCTTCGGAGAATCAGAAGATGCAGGAGGGTTTTGTAAACGTATATCGCGAGAGTGGTTTCTACCCTGAGTGGTCAAGCCCTGGTCATAGAGGTTGCATGGTCGGCAACAACTCCGCTTCAGTACTGGCTGATGCTTACCTCAAGGGTGTAAAGGTTGAGGATGCAAAGACCATGTATGAGGGTATAATCCATGGCGCGAATAACGTACATCCAAGAGTATCTTCTTCTGGCCGTTTGGGACATGAGTATTACAACACATTGGGTTATGTACCTTACAATGTAGGAATCAACGAGAATACAGCTCGTACTTTGGAGTATGCCTACGATGACTGGTGTATCTATCGTTTGGCCAAGGAGCTTAAGCGCCCTCAGGAGGAGATTGACCTCTACCGCAAGCGTGCTCAGAACTACCGTAACGTATTTGACAAGGAGACAAAGCTTATGCGTGGAAGGATGAAGGATGGCTCGTTCCAAAAACCATTCTCTCCACTCAAGTGGGGCGATGCCTTCACCGAGGGTAACAGCTGGCACTATACATGGTCAGTATTCCACGATCCACAAGGTTTGATCGACTTGATGGGTGGCGACAAGGAGTTTGTAAATATGCTCGATTCTGTATTTACCGTACCGCCAATCTTCGATGATAGCTATTATGGCGGTGTAATCCACGAGATTCGCGAGATGCAGATTATGAATACGGGTAACTATGCTCATGGTAACCAGCCTGTACAACACATGATCTACCTCTACAACTACGCTGGCGAGCCTTGGAAGGCTCAGTATTGGGTACGTCAGGTCATCGACCGCTTCTACTCGGCTACTCCAGACGGATATTGCGGTGATGAGGATAATGGCCAGACATCGGCGTGGTACGTATTCTCGGCTTTGGGATTCTATCCTGTATGCCCTGCTTCGGATGAGTATGTGATGGGTGCGCCACTATTTAAGAAGGCGACAATCCACCTTGAGAACGGCAAGGACTTTGTAATCGAGGCTCCAGAGAACAGTGATGAGAATATCTATATCAATTCGCTCAAGTTCAACCGCAAGCCTTACACTCGTAACTTCATCACTCATACCGACCTGATGAAGGGTGGTAAAATCGAGGCTGTGATGTCCAGCAAGCCTAACACCAAGCGAGGTATAAAGGTTGAGGACCGCCCATACTCTCTTTCAAACGAGAAGTAACAGCTATATTTTAAGATAACACAAGATGGTGGCACACGACAAAATGCCACCATCTTTTTTATGCTTCTGCACGAAAAATTCAATAAATTCTTACATATCAGTTTTTTTCGCTATATTTGCAATGGTATAATGAAATTTTAACCTCGAATCAAAAACTTTAAGATATGAAACAGAATACATTTTGGAGAGATGCTTCCAAAGCGGGAGCTACCATCGGTGTGGTAGGTATTATAACAAGTCTGTTAGCTATGATTGTGCCATCGATTGCTTTTGTGGCCAATTTGATCAACTTTGTAGCTACGATTTATCTGCTTTTCTACTTTACTCGTAAGCGTGCAGCACTCTACGCCAATGAGGGCTTTAGCTACAGCATGAGTATCGGATTTATGGCTGGTTCGGCTATCTTCGCAGGTATTATAATGGGTGCATATAGCATCGTGGCCAACAATTTCCTCTTCACCGAGCAGGTCGAGGAGACTCTCCAGACTTTGACTGCCACATACACAAGCATGGGTACAATTGACAGCAATACTTTGGATAGTGCATTGGAGGTATCGCGCATGTATCTCTTCTCGCCAATTCCACTTCTTTTATCAAATATCTTCAGCCATCTGCTCTCATTCTGCTTCTACGGCTTGTTTATTGCTATTGGCACCAAGCGAGAGGCCGATATTTTTGAGTCAACACAGGATACAGAGGAGGAAGATTAATCAAAAGTGATAATGTCAGATAAGAGATTAGACATATCTGTTGTCGTACCGCTTTACAACGAACAAGAGTCCCTATCGGAGCTCACTTCATGGATCGACCGAGTAGCCATAGAAAATAATCTCTCATACGAGATTATTATGGTCGATGACGGCTCTACGGATGATTCTTGGGATGTGGTCGAGCAACTCAAAGAGCAATTCCCCGCAATCAAAGGCATACGTTTTGCCCGCAACTATGGCAAATCGGCAGCACTCTATTGCGGTTTTGAAGCCGCAGAGGGCGAGGTGGTATTCACTATGGATGCCGATCTGCAAGACTCGCCTGATGAGATTCCAGAGATGAGACGCATGATTTTGGAGGAGGGCTACGATTTGGTATCTGGATGGAAGAAAAAACGCTACGATCCAGCAGGCAAACGCCTACCAAGCAAGTTCTTCAACATGACTGCACGCATCGTTTCGGGTATCAAACTCCATGATTTTAATTGCGGATTGAAGGCTTATCGCCGCCGAGTGATAAAGTCCATAGAGGTCTATGGTGAGATGCACCGCTATATCCCTATTTTGGCCAAGCACGCAGGTTTCAAGCGCATCGGCGAGAAGGTGGTACAACATCAGGAGCGCAAATATGGAGTATCGAAATTCGGCATGGAGCGTATGGTTAAAGGCTATTTGGATCTGATTACCGTATCGTTCATGTCCCATTTCGGACGTTCTCCTATGTATTTCTTCGGCAGCTTAGGTACAATCATGTTCCTTATCGGAGGATTCACCACAGTATGGGTTATTGCGCTTAAACTTTATAAGCAGGCCCTCGGACTTCCATTGCGTGCCGTGACAGATCAGCCACTGTTTTTTGTAGCGATAGTTACGGTTATCTTGGGTGCGCAACTATTCCTCGCAGGATTTTTGGGCGAGTTAATTAACCGCCGATCTTCGGACAGAAACTCATATTTGATTGATAAACGAATAAAATAACTAAAAAGATGATACAACGTATTCAAACCCTTTATCTTTTAGCCATCGCCCTTTTGATGGGTGTAGCGACCTTCACTCCTCTGGCATACTTCGCAGCTGGTAGCGAGGAGTATCTCTTGCACGCATTTGCGCTCAAGAGTGCGACTTCATCACACTCGACAATCTATATGGGAGTAGTTGTAGCTCTTGCGGCGATTATCCCTTTTGTGACGATATTTTTGTATAAGAATCGTCTTTTGCAGATTCGCCTATGCGCTGTGGAGTTTGTCCTCCTGATAGGCTCTGTGATTTTCATGGCGATATATTACTATTTGGGCAACCGTTTCTTCTCTGAGATTGCATTCCATGCTCAGGGGTTCCGTATCGCCATCATCTTCCCACTCATAGCACTGGTTTTGAATTATTTGGCTATGCGTGCTATTTTTAATGATGAGATGTTAGTAAAGTCACTCGACCGCATCCGATAAAGAGATTATAAGAATTTTTCATATAAGAGATATTTTGATCAACGGGTCAAAATATCTCTTTTTTTGCACCCATACCCTCAGATGAATAGGTTAATAGTATTGACAAAGCGGTGATTTATAGTTATATTTGCGATAAACTACAACCACATGAAACCATTCTGCTCATATTTGCTCTCACTTGGCTTGATTACCATCTTAACTTTGGGCTTTGGATGTTCCTCGAAAGAGGAATTTATACCCGAATTAAGCGTATCACTCGAAAATATAGATACCCCGACAACAAGAGTGGTTACCTTTGGAAACGAAGGAGGCAATATCTCTATGCAAATAAAAGCCAACGCGCAATGGGAAATCCACTGTCCCAATAATTGGATAAACCTCTCGCACAACAAAGGTACAGGTAATCAGAGTGTCACCATCTCGGTTGCTCATGCCAAGGAGTCGCGTAGTGCTGTGCTAAAGATTAGCCTTGTGGAGTATAAGCAAGAGAGTGTTTCGATAGATATAATCCAGCATTACACTCCCGATGAGCCAAAGGATGATGATCCCGACAACAACGAGGGTAATCCATCCGACAAACCATCCAACCCCGACCAAGGTGACGATGGATCAGGAGGCGACAATCCTAACGAGAACCCCTCCGACAAGGAGGAGCCAACCGATCCTGAGTCGGGAGATGATCCCAACAAGCCCAACGATGATGGTGGGGATAATCAAGGCGGAGAGAATGGTGATGGTGATGGTGATGGAAATGGCAACGAAGGAGACGGGAATGAGGGAGATGGTCAAGGCGGTGAAGGTGGCGAAGGCATCGATCCCGATGAACCAAAAGATAATCCAGAGGATCAAGAACCCCAAGAGCCTACAAAAGAGCCTCAGCCAATCAGCATTGCCGATCTACGCTCTTTAATGGATGAAGATATGCAGAGCATCACGATTGATGACGAGTACGACAGGGTGTTGACCGCCATTGTTATGAATGATTGCAACGCTAACAACTTCTACAATAACCACCTATACCTCTCGGAAGAAGGAGCAACCTCTGCCGAAAATGGCATCACGCTCAGCGGCAAACTCGTTTCTCCCCAAAATCTCGGTGTGAATATGGGAGACAAAGTCCAAATCACGCTTAAAGCCCAAAATGCAGTAGCTATAAAATACAACGGGCGATATGAGGTTACGGGTGAAGCTGGATCGGAGTGGATGGAGATGGAAATTCTCGATTCGGGGAATGAGATTACCCCGATAGAGATTATGCCCGAAGACTTATTATCTTACCAAGCCATGACTGTCACGCTGAAAGATGTAGAGCCTACATCTTCGGGGCGTTGGCATAGTACGGATAATGAGGGATATACTGAGTTTATATCAAGTGATGGCACACCTTTTAAGGTTTACGTATATACCCAAGCCCTATTTTCTGCCAACGAATATCATGCGACCAAAGGAGATATTACAGGAATTGTGACTGTAGAAAACAACGAGGCAATACTTTGCCCTCGCAACTTAGCAGACGTATACGATTTCAATGGCGCACCAGCAGATGACTCGGAGAATAGTGGGAACAATGAAAATCCTGAGAACGGAGACGATAATGGAGACTCAGAGAACGGCGAAGACAATGGAGACTCAGAGACCGGAGAAGACAATGGAGACTCAGAGAATGGAGAAGACAATGGAGACTCAGAGAACGGCGAAGACAATGGAGATCCAGAGAACGGAGACTACAATGGAGACTCAGAGAACGGAGAAGACAATGGAGACTCAGAGAACGGAGACGACAATAATGATTCTGACCAAAACCAAGAAGATAATAACAACCCCGATCAAGGCGAGGATAAACCCTCAGACAAGGAAGACAACCCAGAAGATAACAACGGAACAGAGGGTGATGTAGATGATTCAGAGGGTAATGAAAATGATAATCC